>JABFST010000273.1 GCA_013140465.1 Methylococcaceae bacterium | reverse complement strand
GTGGCTGCACAACGCAAACCACCCAGCTACGCCTTAAGAGGAGACAACAAATGACAGAAACTACTTATGACTTTATCGTTGTCGGTTCGGGTGCAGGTGGCGGCACAGTTGCAGCACGCTTGGCGGCTGGCGGCAAACGCGTATTAGTGCTGGAAGCGGGCGGCGATCCGCGCAAACTCAAAGGCGGCGATATTCCCAGCCCCGATGTCAACCGTTTACCCGACGATTACGACGTACCCGTGTTCCATACGTTTTCAACTGAAAACGAGGCGATGAAATGGGATTATTTTGTCCGCCATTACGGCAACCAAGCTACCCAAGAACAAGACCCCAAATTCACTAAAGACGAAAATGGCGTTCTGTATCCGCGTGCTGGCTGTTTGGGCGGCTGTACCGCGCACAATGCCATGATTACCGTTTATCCGCACAATGCCGATTGGGATGAAGTTGCGCAAATCACTGGCGATAATTCTTGGCGCGCCGATAATATGCGCAAATATTTTGAAGGTATGGAAAATTGTCATCATCGCCCCGTGTATCGCTGGCTAGCCAAGTTGGGGATTAATCCATCACGCCATGGTTTTAATGGCTGGTTTCAAACTGAAGCGGCAATTCCTATCAACGCCTTAAAAAAAGATAAAAGACTAATTTTAACCATTACTGAATCCGCCTTTAAAGCGATAGAACTTTTGCCCAACCTCTTTGACAGGCTTAAAGGTTTTTTTGAAGGCGGTCTGGCTGACCCCAACGATTGGGCTTTGGTGCAAGAAAATGCCACAGGCTTGCGCTATCCACCCCTCGCCACCAAAAACGGCAAACGCCACAGCACGCGTGAACGCTTATTGGACGTGCCACAACAACACCCCGACCGCCTGACTATAGAATTGGATGCGCTAGTCACTAAAATTATCTTGGACGATGACAACCGCGCCATCGGCGTAGAATATTTAAAAGGCGCAAAACTGTATCGGGCGCACCAGAACCCTAGCCCCGAACCTGGCGAACAACGCAGTGCTTATGCTGGTGAAGTCATTTTGGCGGGCGGTGCTTACAACACGCCACAATTGCTAATGCTGTCTGGGATAGGGCCTAAGGCCGAGCTGGACAAACACAGGATTCCGGTCAAGCTGGATTTGCCGGGTGTCGGCACTAACCTGCAAGACCGCTATGAAGTCGGGGTTGTCAACCGCATGACCCAAGACTGGGAAGTGCTAAAAGGTGCCAAATATGCCAAAGGCGATCCACAATATGCCGAATGGGAACAACATCAAGGCGTTTACACCACGAACGGCGCGGTGCTGGCAGTCATCAAACGGTCTATGGAAACCCAACCGTTGCCGGATTTGTTTTGTTTTGCCCTGTTAGGCAATTTTAGGGGCTACTTCCCTGGCTATTCCAAGCTGATTAAAGACGACTTGAACTATCTGACCTGGGCCGTATTAAAAGCGCATACCATCAACCGTGCAGGTGAAGTGCGCCTAGAATCCACCGATCCGCGCGACCGCCCGTACATCAATTTCAGGTATTTTGAAGAAGGCAGCGACACCGAAGGCACAGATTTGGATGCCGTGGTCGCGGGCATACGTTTTGTCCGTAAACTGACCGCGCCTTTGATTACCCAAGGGATTATTGCCGAAGAAGAACATCCCGGCCCGGCGTTGCAAACCGACCAAGAACTGCGGGATTATGTCAGGTATAACGCTTGGGGACACCACGCCTCATGCACCTGCCCTATCGGCAGTGACGATGACCCAATGGCGGTGTTGGACAGCCACTTTAGGGTACGCGGCATTCAAGGTTTGCGGATCGTTGACGCATCTGTTTTCCCACGCATCCCTGGCTTTTTCATCGTCAGCTCAATCTATATGATTGGTGAAAAAGCGGCGGATGTGATCCTTAACGGCGGCTAGTAGCATGGTTGACACAGGCTGCGCACCTTAAGACCAGCAGCCTGTCAAAAACCACCGCGCATAAAAAAGGCAGCTAATCGCTGCCTTTTTTAATCGCCCCAAAAAAGAACTAGTTAAGTTTTTCTTTAATTCTGGCAGCCTTACCTGTCAAGTCGCGTAAATAATACAACTTGGCACGGCGCACGTCGCCACGACGCTTAACAGTAATTTCGCTAATCAGCGGGCTGTGTGTTTGAAAAACACGTTCAACACCTGTGCCATGAGAAATTTTTCTCACAGTAAAAGCAGAGTTTAAACCACGGTTGCGAATAGCAATCACGACCCCTTCAAACGCCTGGATTCTTTCACGCTCGCCTTCTTTAACCCTAACTTGCACAACTACTGTATCGCCTGCATTAAATACAGGAATTTGTTTTAGTTGTTCTTGTTCCAATTCATCAATAATATTGCTCATTACCACACCCTATCTCACTTCATTTTTAAATTGTTGCAGCAAATGTTCCTGCTCTGCACTTAAATTAATTTTTTTTAACAAATCTGGCCGTTTTTGCCACGTCCTACCCAAAGCTTGCTGCATACGCCAGCGGGCAATGTCTGCATGGTTGCCGCTCAATAACACCTCAGGCACCAAACCCCCTTCAAGTTGTTCTGCCCGGGTAAAGTGCGGGTAATCCAACAAACCGTTAGTATGCGAATCTTGCTGGGCAGAGTCTTCGTGACCCAGCACGCCCGGCAATAACCGTGTGATGGCATCAATGACTATCAGTGCAGCCAGCTCACCGCCGCTAATGACATAATCACCCACCGACCACTCTTCGTCACAATCACGCTCGATAAAGCGTTCATCGACACCTTCATAACGCCCTGCAACCAAAATCAGATCGGTGTTTTCAGCTGCGCCAGCCAATAAGGCTTGGGTGATAGGCTGACCTTGAGGACTTAAAAAAACGACTTTTGCTTGACCGCCAGCCGCTTGTTTTGCACTTTCAACTGCATCATGCAAAGGTTGGTATTTCATCACCATACCCGGGCCGCCGCCATAAGGGCGGTCATCAACGGTACGGTGTTTGTCGTGGGTGTAATCCCTAGGATTCCAAACCGACAAAGCAACTAAGCCGCGTTCAATAGCCCGTCCCGTCACCCCATAACTTGCTGCTGACAGCACCATATCAGGGAAAAGGGTAATGACATCAAACCGCTTAAGTGCCATTAAAAATCAGCATCCCAATCGACGATCATTTTGCCGGCTTCCAAATCGATGTCGAGTATCGTGTGTCCCTGCAAAAAAGGGATGACCCGCTCACGCTCGCCTTTTACAATGACGACATCGTTAGCGCCTGTTTCCAGCAGCCCCTCAATAATGCCTAAAGGCTCACCCGATTTGGTTTCTACCGCCAAGCCGATTAAGTCAGACCAGTAATATTCGCCTTTTTCAGCTTTGGGCAATTGCGTAGCGGCGATATAAATATCCCAGCCCATTAGGCTTGCCGCTTGATCTCTGTCGTCTATGCCGTCTAGTTTGGCAACCACGGCTTTGCCTTGCAATTGGCCGTCCAGCACGTCTACAAGACGGGTATCGTCACCTTTTTTTAACAACCAAGGGGAATAATTTAAAATATTGTCCCTAATGTCGGTAAATGAAAATACCTTGACCCATCCTTTAACGCCAAAAACGCCGGAAATTTTTCCAACGTTAATATCTTGCTGCTTGGTCAATCGCTTAAGCCGCCGCCTTAACTGCGTCTTTAATCAATTTTGCAACGCGTTCAGAAGGTTGCGCACCATTGGATTTCCAATATTCAACGCGCTCACTGTCCAAGCGTAATCTTTCTTCTTTGCCGCGAGCCAGTGGGTTAAAAAAGCCGACCCGTTCGATATAACGGCCATCACGGCTGCTTCTGCTGTCGGTTACAACAACGTGATAAAATGGGCGATTTTTAGCGCCGCCTCTTGAAAGACGAATGGTTACCATCTAATTTCCTCAAAAAAACGTAGTGTTTGTTAATCCGCCTATTTTACGCGTTTTTTGCTATAAGTGAAGAACAAAATAGGGATATTGCCAACCCTATACAATCGCCTAGCCCGTCACCCGCCATTTAAGCCTAAGAGTTTGAGTGAAAACCTATCCTACAGCACTGGCAAACGCGCACTTTTCAACGCGCAAACACTTGTTAATAAACAATAACTATCTTCTCATACCGCGCACGTTGCTTTTGATGCCACGGATCATATTAGCCATATTGCCGGATTTAAATTTCTTCATCATTTTTTGCATCATCAGAAATTGTTTAAGAATACGGTTTACGTCCTGCAACTGCTGCCCACAACCTGCGGCAATACGTTTTTTGCGGTTGCCTTTAATCAGGTCAGGAAAACGCCGCTCCTGTAGGGTCATTGAATTGATGACCGCAATTTGCCGCGCCAGCTCTTTGTCATTAATTTTGTCCTTCATTTCCTGAGGCACACTGCTCATGCCCGGCAATTTGTCCAGCATAGAACCTACCCCGCCCATGCTTTGCATTTGCTGCAATTGCTCACGGAAGTCTTCCAGATCAAAGCCCTTGCCTTTTTGCATTTTACGCGCAAATTTTTCGGCTTTTTGCTTGTCAACTTTTTGCTCAATTTCTTCAATCAAGCTGAGCATGTCGCCCATGCCCAAAATCCGCGAGGCGATACGCTCGGGGTGGAACGGCTCCAAGGCATTGGTTTTTTCACCAACACCAATAAACTTAATCGGCTTACCTGTGATATGGCGGATAGACAAGGCCGCACCGCCACGCGCATCGCCATCGGCTTTAGTTAAGATAACGCCAGTTAAAGGCAGTGCATCATTAAAGGCTTTGGCAGTTATCGCGGCATCTTGCCCAGTCATGCTATCGACTACAAACAAGGTTTCGATAGGGTTGATCGCAGCATGTAGGGCTTTAATTTCGCCCATCATTTCATCATCGACATGCAAACGGCCGGCGGTATCGATAATAATGACATCCAAGAATTTTTTCTTGGCGGCATCAATCGCGTTTCTGGCAATATCAACAGGCTGCTGGCTTAAGTCGCTATCAAAAAAATCCAAGTCCAGCTCATTTGCGAGCATTTGCAATTGCTTGATCGCAGCTGGGCGATACACGTCGGCACTGACCACGCCGACTTTTTTCTTTTGGGTGGTTTGCAGCCAGCGGCCTAATTTAGCCACCGTAGTGGTTTTACCCGCGCCTTGCAAACCCGCCATTAAAATGACTGCGGGAGGCTGGGCATTCAGGTTTAGGCTTTCGTTAGCCGCCCCCATCACCTTAACCAACTCAGCTTGGACCAGCTTAATCATCGCTTGGCCTGGCGACAGACTGGCTTGTACTTCTTGCCCTAACGCACCGTCCTTCACCCGCTCAACAAAGTCTGTCACCACAGGCAAGGCCACGTCAGCCTCAAGCAAGGCCAGACGCACTTCGTGCAGCGTTTCCTTGATATTGTCTTCTGTCAGGCGACCCTGACCTTTCAGTTTTTTAAGTGTAATACTTAAACGATCGGTTAAATTATCGAACATATCTGCTTATTAATTGATTATTCAAAGGAAACTATCCGCCAGTACAAATGCGCTAGGACTATTTAATCCGATATATTACCATATCAGGCCAAACCTTTGCACCCGTCGCCGTGACTGTAGCCGCCCTTGCCGATACGCCCAAACTTTAACCCGACACCCCCGTTGCCCACACCATGCCCATGAACCCCAACACCCTCATCGCCACCTTGTCCATCAGCACCTATCTGGCTAGTGCCTTGCTGATCCTCCGGCACACCCGCCAGCGCCAGCGTTCACGCAGCGCGCTGTATTTGGCGTGGCTGGCGGTAGGTTGCCATTTTTTATTCACGGGCCTAATGTTTCACCAAAACAACGGCTTTAACTTTAGCTTTTTTAGTGCCACCTCATTGGTCGCGATGATAGTCGCCTTACTGTTGTTAATCGCCGCGCTTAACAACCCTGTCGATAACCTAGGCATTGCGATATTTCCGACTGCCGCCATCATGCTAGGGCTAGAGCTAAACTTTGCCCACAACACCGCCCCCAGCGATTACAACTGGGCGATGGCAACCCACATCCTGACCTCAATCATTGCTTTTAGCCTACTGAATATCGCCGCGTTACAAGCCATATTGCTCGCGATACAAGACCAACAGCTCAAAAGCCACCCGCCAAAACGGCTAATCCAATCCTTGCCGCCGTTGCAAACGATGGAAACGCTATTGTTCCAAATGCTGATGACGGGCATTTTATTTTTGACTATTGCCCTCATCAGCGGCTTTTTGTTTATAGAAGATTTGTTTGCCCAACATCTCGTCCATAAAACTGTACTGTCCATTTTGGCTTGGCTGATTTTTACCGGACTGCTATTAGGCCGCAAACGCTACGGATGGCGCGGGCAAATCGCCATACAATGGACGCTTATCGGCTTTGTGTCGCTTTTATTGGCGTATTTTGGCAGCAAGCTGGTGTTGGAACTGATCTTGCACCGCTAGCCCAGCCGCCACTTCTCTTTAAGAGGCAATAGCGGTAGACCTGCGAGGTCTTAACCTTGCCACTAACAAGAAGTTTCGATGCTTTGTGGCAGCTTGCCGCACAGCTTACACTAGCCGCCTTTGACATAAACCCACAAACCCTTTAATGAAATCCATAACTTCCCCATCAGACCTCGCCATTAATGGCGCGGTTGCGGCTTTTGAGCAAATATTGCATGTGGGCCGCCCCAATATCGGCAGCCGCGAATCTTTCAACGCCTACGTCGATGCCCTTTTTGCATCACGCTGGCTCAGCAATAACGGCCCTTTAGTACAACAATTTGAGCAACAAACCGCTGATTACCTAGGCGTTAAGCACTGTGTGGCTATGTGCAACGGCACCGTGGCCTTAGAAATTGCGATCCGCGCCCTAGGCTTAACTGGCGAAG
>JABFST010000414.1 GCA_013140465.1 Methylococcaceae bacterium | reverse complement strand
CACGGCAATGCCCGCTTGTTGGCACAGTTTAATGGCGGCTTTGGCTTCTGCCCTAGGCGGATCCATTAGCCCCACCAAGGCCACAAACGTAAGGTCTTGGATAAGGCTAAACAAATCCGCCTCAGGTCGCCACGCGTCGGCGGGCAAAACGCGGGATGCAAAACCCAAAACACGCAAACCGCTACCCGCCATGCGCGTGTTTGCGGCTAGACCATCGGCTTCGTTAGCATTGGCACAACGCGCCAACAACACTTCCGGCGCACCTTTTACAAATACGATAATTTGCCCGTCATGGCGATGGAACGTCGCCATAAATTTGTGGCCCGCATCAAACGGTATTTCTGCCAGCCTAGGCCATAGTTGCGACAAAGTCCCGAGTTCGGCACCGCTTTTTGCCGCCAACACGCGCAGGGCTTTTTCCATAGGTTCGCCGATAAGTTGCTGGCCTTGCCAATAACTGTCATTACACAGCACCAATGGGGCTACGACTGCCGCCCAATGCGCGTTGGGCGCAGAAGGTAAAATGTTGCCCGCCACACTATAGCCTTCGCCGCTGACTGTATAGGCTTGGCCTTGGT
Organism: Methylococcaceae bacterium; assembly: GCA_013140465.1. Lineage (GTDB taxonomy): Bacteria > Pseudomonadota > Gammaproteobacteria > Methylococcales > Methylomonadaceae > Methylobacter_C. The sequence continues at coordinate 6,285 of JABFST010000414.1, read as the reverse complement.
AAAACAGCTCGCGGGCCGTCATTTGGTTGACGGTTAACGTGCCGGTTTTGTCGGTACAGATGACCGTCGTGCAACCTAAGGTTTCCACCGCCGCCAAGCGTTTGACGATGGCTTGTTGCCGCGCCATGCGGTGCATCCCTAAGGCCAGCGTAACAGTCACGACAGCGGGCAAGCCTTCGGGGATTGCTGCCACGGCAAGGGCAATCGCGGTTAAGGCAGTTTGTATCAAGGGTTCGCCGCGCCATAGCGCAAACGCAAAAATCAGCGCAATCACCGCCAAGGCTATCAACACCAAGTGCTTGCCCAAACTATCGAGTTGGATTTGCAAGGGCGTGGCACTGTCTTCGGTCTGTGCCAGCAAGTCTGCCAGTTTGCCTATTTCAGTCGCCATGCCCGTGGCGGTCACAATCATGAGTCCGCGCCCATGCGTAACGGCATTGTTCATGTACAACATATTGCTCCGCTCAGCTAAAGCCTGGGCAGCATGGTCCAAGGGCTGTGCGTGTTTGGCTACGGGCAGCGATTCGCCCGTCAGCGAGGATTCATCGACTTCTAAGCCGTAAGCTTCAAGTATACGACCGTCGGCGGGGATTTTGCCGCCCGCTTCCAACACCACAATATCACCCGGCACGAGTTGGTCGGCGGGTAATACTACCGTGCGCCCGTCGCGGCGCACTTGCGCTTGCAAGGCCAGCATGTTGGTCAATGATGACAGCGATTTTTCCGCCTGATATTCTTGATAAAAGCCCAAGGCCGCGTTGATGACCACGACTGCCAAAATCACCACGCCGTCTTGAATATCCCCGACTGTCGCCGCCAACACGGCAGCCCCGACCAGCACCGCAATCAACCCACTTTGGAATTGCGCTGCAAACAACAGCCATAGCGGACGCGGCGGCTTTTCGTTCAGGCGATTGGCACCATAATGTTGGGCGCGTTCTGCGGCGGTCGCGGCTGCCAATCCGCGCACGGTATCGGAGCCTAAGACCTGCACGACCACTGCCGCCGATAAGGTATGCCACAATGTGGGCGGTGGCGTGGCATCGGGCGCAGTTTCCGCTTGTGGCTGTTGTTGCAGCCACGCTTGCCACACCGACAGCAATACCGCCAAAATCACTGGGCCTAAAAACAGACCCACGGCGCCAAAAGCCGATAGCCCGCCCAGCACGCCAAACAACACGACCAAAAACGGAATCTGGCCCGCACCGCTAATCACTAAAGGACGGATGACATTATCAACCGTGCTGACGGCAAAAAATCCCCATAACAGCAAGCCGACACCTTGCCAAAACTGCCCCATCCATAACAGCGACAAGCCTAACGGCAACCAGACTAAGGTCGCCCCCATAGGCACTAAAGCCAATAAGGCGGTCATTGCCCCAAACAGCACAGGCGCTTGCACGCCAGCGACGGCATAACCCATACCCGCCAACAAACCTTGTCCTAAGGCCGCCAGCACCAAACCATAAACGACGGCGCGTACCGTGCTGCCTGCCGCCAACAAATAGGCTTGCTGGTGCTCCCCTAAAAAGCGCACGACACCTTGCTGTATTTGGGCAATGATGTTGTTGCCGTCGCGAAAGCAGAAAAACACCGTGACAAAAACCACACCGAGTTTCATCACATTATGGCCAAAATTGCCCAACACAGCGGCAATGCCACCTAGCCATTGCTTGCTCCATCCCGCAAATTGCCTGACGACTTCGGCGCGGTTATGGTTAAAGTCTTCCAGGCCCGATTGCAAATACGGCCCTAGCCCGGGTATGCGGCTAATAAAGTCAGGTAAGGGAATGCTTTCTTGGCTTAAGCTGGTCAACACGGCTTGGTAAGCGACTTGGGTTTCGTCTTGTAATAACGATGCCAGCCCAAATACTATTAACAAGACTGCCATCGCAATCAGCCCCGTCATCAGGGCGGCACTCAGGCTGGCCTTGTCGCCCAATTGTTGCCGTAGCCATTGGTAAGGCGGCCAGAGTACATAAGCGATGACCACCGCCCATACTACGGACAGCAAAAACCCGCGTAACACCATAAAGCTGAGGATAGACAAGGCGGTGAGCAGTATGCCCGAAATAAGGTAACGTGCGGTTTGGGTGCGGGGTAAGCCATTCATAATGATGCCTGATGCTGCTGGGAAGCGGGCTAAAACCTAGCCATAGCCTTTAATAATAGCCGATTACACATATGCTGCCGTGATCTGTATGCTGAATATAGTCATGTCGCCCATGCAGGGGCAGCGGCCTTAATTTAAATAAACCAAGTGGCTTTTGCGATTATAATAAGCGTCTTAATGCGTAGCGACTCTAGCCTCATCAGCTAGGCAAAACTGGCGCGGTGTGGCCTTAAGCCCAATCCTACAGCCCCATCAGGTACTTGTGTGATCTTAAAAAACCGACAGCAATCTTATCTCAAAAGCCCCACTATTAACCGCCTGTTAGGCGGTTTCGCCCTGCTCCTGCTGAGCTCCTGTTCGGAGCAGGCCGTTGAAAAACTTGAAGGCGCGGCGCAAGGCACTACTTATCATATCAGCTATTGGTCGCAAACACCTGTAGACAGTAAGGCTATTGCTGACAGCATAACAGCCCGATTTGCCTCTTTAGACAAAACCTTGTCGAATTACCGCCCCGATTCTACGATAGAAACGTTTAACAGTACCGAGACCACTGACAGCCTAGCCGTAGGCCCGGAAATTGTCCAGTTAGTGCGCATAGCCCGCACCGTCTACGAGGCCAGCGCCGCCTGTTACGATTTGTCCATTAAGCCTTTATTTGAGTTATGGGGCTTTCGCGGTGAAAGCCTGACCATTCCTGATGACACTACACTCAGCAACACCTTGGCGCGTATCGGCATGAACAAGCTGGAAGTGGTCGATGACACGCATTTGCGTAAAACCCAGGCGGATTTAAAAATCGATTTGTCGTCTATCGCACAAGGCTATAGCGTTGCTGCGATCAGCGCGGTGCTGGAGCAGCATGGCATCAGCAATTATTTAGTAGAAATTGGTGGCGAACTTAAAACCTTAGGCCAGAAACCCAATGCCACTGCTTGGCGAGTAGCCGTGGAAAGACCGTTGCCCAACCAACAAGTGATGCACAAAATCATCAGCTTGCCTAAAGATTCAGCGATGGCGGTGATGACTTCCGGGACTTACCGCCATTATTTTGATGCCAACGGCATCCGTTATAGCCATATTCTGGATGCGCGTAGCGGTCGGCCTGTCAGCCATGATTTAGTGTCGGTTTCAGTCATCTATCCCGATCCTACTATTGCCGACGCCTGGTCCACGGCTTTGCTGTGCTTAGGCCAAGCTGAGGGGCTGAAAGCCGCCAACACGGCAAAAATACCCGCTTTGTTCATCCAACAACAAGACCAAAACTTGCTTGAAACAAAAAGCGATGCGCTAACCGCGTTGACGACAGTCGTCTTCCATTAATACCGCCACGAGTCCCTACATGTCCTTTAAAACAACTAGCCGCAATCTTTTTTCCCGCTGGGGTGATTGGACATTAACCAAGCCTTGGTTGGTGCTGTGTGTGATGGCAGTGCTGACTTATGCGGCGGGCAGTTATACGGTCAGCCACTTAAGCATCAACACCGACACCACGGACATGGTCGCCCCTAACGCACCGTTCCAACGCAATTTACGCAATTTTGAAAAAGCTTTTTCCCAAGATTTGCACACTTTGTTGCTGGTGATTGAATCTGACAGCCCCGAACTGGCGAAAGCCGCAACCACGCGTTTGGGGCGTTTGTTAAGTGCCGACAAAACCCATTTTGAAACGGTTTATATCCCGGGTGACAATGATTTTTTTCACCAAAACGGCTTGTTGTATCTGGACACCGACGAGTTGCAAAACCTATCGGCAAACGTGGCACAAGCCCAGCCTTTTATCGGCAGAATTGCGCAACAACCTAACTTATCTGGCTTTTTTTCAATTTTTGAAGATGCCTTAACAGCATCCGACAAACAGCAAGACATCCCAACCGATTTGCCCACACTGATCGATAAAGTCGCTGTTGCCTTGCAGAACAGCCTAAGCGGCAAGCCGCATTTGCTGTCTTGGGAGGGTTTGCTTGGTGCGCAAAAACCTAAGAGTGCATCTGCCCACAAAGGCTTCATTACCGTGTCGCCCAAATTTGATTACCGCCAAATCCGCCCTGCCGAAGATGCCATCAATGCGATACACCTAGCCGTCAGCCAAATCCAACAGCCCGGCGCACCTGCTGTTAAGGTGTGGATTACGGGCGAAGTGGGGCTTGAAGATGACGAAATAGTAGGCATGAGCAACGGCACGTTTAATGCCAGCCTGTTTTCGATTGTATTAGTGCTGTTTATTTTGCTGATGGCTTACCGTTCGGTACTGCTTACGCTCGCCACTTTGTTTACCTTGGCCTTAAGCATGGTGTTTTGCGGGGCGTTTGCGGCGGTGTCGGTTAAAGAACTTAACCTGATTTCGGTCGCATTTGCGGTCTCCAATATCGGCTTGGGCGTGGAGTATGCGATCCATTTTTGCTTGCGCTACCAAGACAATTTGCGCCTTCATGTTAAGAGCCTACGCGCATTGCACAGCACTTTGATTTCTACTAGCCCGTCTTTGCTGTTATGTGCGGGCACTACGGCAATCGGTTTGTATGCGTTCGTCCCGACGGATTATAAAGGCGTATCGGAATTGGGCTTGTTGGCAGGGACTAGCCTGTTTATCTGCTTGTTGGTCACGCTGACGGTGTTGCCCGCCTTGCTAAAGCTGATACCTGTGCCTATTAAACCCGCATCGGATGAAACCCATCCGTTATTGGCAACCTTGGCGGGCAAGCTGGCTGGCCTGACCTTGCATTTTGCCAAGCCTATCGCTTTAGGCACAGTGATATTGGCAGCGGTTTCCGTGGCTCTGGTCTTTAAAGTGGAAACCGATTTTAATCCGATTAATCTGCGCGATCCGGCAACAGAATCGGTGATTGCCTTTAAAAACTTAAACAAAGACCCAGACACAACACCCATGACTTTAACCGTGTTGGCGAAAGGCGAACAGCAAGCCAAAGCCATGCAGCAAAAGCTGTCTACTTTGGCTAGCGTCGAAAAAACCGTAAGCCTGTTTGACTTTATGCCCACGGGACAAGACGAAAAACTGGCCCTGATTGAAGACATGGCCTTGGTGCTGGGTACGCAAACCCAAGGCTTTCCGGCATTAACGCCAGATCCTAACCCTGTGCCCGGCATTTTAGGTTTGTTAAAAGCTATCGACACCCGCTTAGCCACTAAAACCACCGCCCATGAGCTTGCTGCTTTGCAGGGCCTTAAACAAGAACTGCAAGGAATGCTGGTCGAACTGGACAACCGCCAAGAACCTAGCCGCCATCAATTGATTGAAACTATCCAAACCTCGTTGTTGGGGACTTTGCCCAGCACCATGAATGGGCTGTTGACTGGCTTGAATGCGCAACCCGTCAGCCTTAAACAAGTGCCGCCAGACATTACGGAACGCTGGCTCAGCAAAGAAGGCAGTTACCGCATCCAAATTTTTGCTAAACAAGATTTGAATGATTTGGCTAACCTGCAACACTTTATTGCCGAAGTGCAATCAGTCGCACCTGAAACCACGGACTTGCCGGTCATTTATTGGGAATCGATGAAAGAAGTGGTACGCGCTTTCCAAAAGGCGATCACGATTGCCTTGGTCGTGATTGCGTTATTGCTGTTTACCATACGCCGCAACTTTACCGATACGATATTGGTCATGACCCCGCTGATTTTGGCGGGCTTGTTTACAATGGCGAGTACGGTGCTGACCCATACCCCGATTAATTATGCCAATATCATCGCCTTGCCGCTGTTATTGGGCTTAGGCGTGGACAATGGCATCCACATGGTGGAAAAACTGCACCATTCTCTAGCCGAAGAGCAAAACATCTACCAGTCCAGCACGGCTAGGGCGATGTTTTATGGCGCCTTGACCACGGCCTCCAGTTTTGGCGGCTTGGCTTTTTCCACGCACCAAGGCATAGCCAGTATGGGCTTAATTATTACGATGGGCATTTTTTGGATCATGGTGTGTACGTTCATCGTCTTACCCGCGATCAGCAAATTGGCGTTAAAGCCTAAAGGCGGGTAATCAAAAAACTGCGCAGGACGCTGACGAAACCAAAATATCCGGTCAATATCCGCACTATTTTATGGTATCCTATACGGCTGTTTTTATTTCTTAAATGTCCCTTTAGTTTATGCGAACCCGCGTTAAGATTTGTGGCTTTACCAACGTTGACGAGGCCGTATTTGCCGCGCAGTTG
>JABFST010000121.1 GCA_013140465.1 Methylococcaceae bacterium | reverse complement strand
GTTCGCGCTGTAAGCCGCCTTGGTATAAATCATCGGGATGGCGGTTAGAGGTAAACACCACATACAGCCCCAGATCAAATAATTTACCAAACAGCCGCTCCAGAATCATGGCATCGGCAATGTCGGTGACATGAAACTCATCCAAACACAGCAACAAGGTGTTGGCCCTTATTTTTTGCGCCAATGCGCTAATGGCATCGGTGTTGGGGGTTTGCCGACATTCATGGATAAAGGCATGGACGTCCAACATAAAACAATTAAAATGCAGCCGCTGTTTTTGCTCAATCGGGCAAGCCTCATAAAACAATGACATTAACATCGACTTGCCACGCCCCACGTCACCATATAAATACACGCTTTTGGCCTTAGGCGGCGTAGGCACTACTAATTTATGCAGATACGACTGGCTGTCATAATGGGCCACGAGTAGCAGATGATCCAGCAGATCCTGCAAATGGCTTAAGGCCGCTAGCTGCGCAGCGTCGTAACACAAATGCTGTTGCGCAACCTGTTGTTGATAGCGCGTTGCCAGCGTTTCAGTCGCTTCAAGCACGGGTGGCGGGACTACACTTTGAAAAAATTTATTGAACATAACAGCAAAGCTTAGTAAGAAGAGCCTAGACTAGCACTAAACCGCCGTTTGCCGCTATAGGCCAAAGTGGAATCAATGCGTTTCTTAAAGTGCATAAGCTGTGCTATCCCCATCATTTAAATGATGATTATATCCATAGTGCCGCCCGCCGACACAAACTTGATTCAATAGCCAATTTGCAGCCGCCTTGTGGTAGAATTAGCTGTTTTTTTGCCCCTTCAATCGGCGACATTATTTTTATGATCAAACAGCGAACTTTAAAAAACACCATCAGAGCGACAGGCGTAGGGTTGCACACAGGCGAAAAAGTGTACCTAACCCTACGTCCGGCTGAACCCAATACCGGGATTAGGTTTCGCAGGGTCGATTTGGACGTACCTGTTACCATACAAGCCACGCCCGAAAATGTGGGCGAAACAATTTTGTCCACCACCTTAGTGGCGGGCACGGTCAAAATTTCCACCATAGAACATTTGCTGTCGGCGTTTGCGGGCTTGGGCATAGACAATGCACTGATCGACGTGACTGCCGCCGAAGTGCCTATCATGGACGGCAGCGCCGGGCCGTTTGTGTTCTTATTGCAATCAGCGGGTGTAGAAGAACAGGATTGCCCTAAACAATACATCCGCATCAAACGGAGTGTCAGGGTTGAAGAAGGCGACAAATGGGCCGCATTTAACCCGTTTGAAGGCTTTAAAGTCACGTTTACGATTGACTTTGAACACCCCGCCTTTGAAGAGCATGTCAAAACCGCAACAATGGACTTTTCGTCCACCACCTTTGTTAAGGAAGTCAGCCGCGCCAGAACCTTTGGCTTTATGAAAGACATTACTATGCTCAGGGAAAACAACTTGGCACTAGGCGGCAGCCTAGACAACGCCATCGTCGTGGACGACAACAAAGTGCTCAACGAAGACGGTTTGCGTTGCGCCGATGAATTTGTCAAACACAAAATTCTTGATGCGATAGGCGATTTATACCTGTTAGGCCATAGCCTGATAGGCGAATTTACTGGCTACAAATCTGGGCATGGCCTTAACAACAAATTGCTGCGCACCTTACTAGACGATAAAGATGCCTGGGAAACCGTCACTTTTGACGACGAAGACGAAGCCCCCATTTCGTTTATGCGCTCAGCACAATCGCCTAGGGCACCTGAGTAACGCATTCAGCGGATGAATGCAGGCTTTGCCTGAAAACCCGAAGCCAACCCTCTCCTTTTCGAGAGGGTACGGCAACAGCCCTATGTTTTAGCTGACAACTTCCCCAACGTTTGGCTCAGTTTTAACAACGCTAGACCCAACTCATCGTCCGCCGCCAAATTATCTTGACGGATGCGTTCTATCAGTTGCGCAGACGGTATTTTTGCCGCACGCGCATAGCCATCCGCCAAACCCACCTGACGTGTTATCAGCTTGATTTGCACTTGCTCTATCGGTGTTTTTGCCCAATTGCTGACCGCCCCTAGCAGCGCCGTTTTATAAAAGCGCAATTGTGTTGCCCAAACCGCCGATGGTGTATAAACCAGCAAGGTATGGTCGCGTACTAAACAATGCTGTGCGTGGGCTGCCAAAGTATCCGGTAAAACGGCACGCACGCGTTGCAATAAGCGTTGTTGCTGGTCGATTTGGCTATAAAAATAGCCCATCGTGCGGTTGTAAAACGCAGCCGAGGGTTTAAATGTGGGCGGTTTTTGGGGCATGGTCGGAGAAAATCAGGGCTAATAACGTTGCGCCATTGCCGACAACGGCAGGGCCTTAATCTTGCCCGCATGACCTGCCGAGCCAAACGCTTCATAACGCGACTGGCACAAAGTCTGCATTGCGTCCCTGGCGGCCTGATAGGTTTTACGCGCATCCAATTCAGCGGCGTTTTGGGGCTGTGCCAAAAAGCGGCGCATCGCCCCTGTAGAAGCCATGCGCAAATCGGTGTCTATATTCACTTTGCGCACGCCGTACTGTATGCCCGCCACAATTTCGGCAACAGGCACGCCATAGGTTTCGGGAATGTCGCCGCCGTATTCATTGATGATGCTGCGCCATTCTTGCGGCACAGAACTGGAGCCGTGCATCACAAAATGGGTATTGGGCAAACGTTGTTGCAAGGTTTTTAAGCGGCTGATGACCAGCACTTCACCCGTCGGTGGCTTGCTGAACTTATAAGCCCCATGACTCGTGCCTATAGCTACGGCTAAGGCATCTACTTGGGTTAGTCTGACAAATTCAGCGGCCTCATCAGGATCGGTCAATAACTGGCTGTGGTCTGCATGGTTTGCCAACGCCCCTAAACAGCCTATCTCGCCTTCCACCGACACCCCACAGGCATGTGCCATCTTAACCACGGTACGCGTGACTGCGACGTTATAGTCAAAAGACGCAGGGGTTTTCATATCGTCCAGCAACGAGCCATCCATCATCACCGAACTAAAACCGGATTGTATGGCTTGTGCACAAATGTCCGGCGTAGGCGCGTGATCGCGGTGCATGACCACGGGGATATGTGGATATTGTTCAACCGCCGCCAACAGCAAATGCCGCAAAAAAACTTCGCCCGCATAACGGTTGGCTCCTGCCGAACCTTGCATAATCACAGGGCTGTCACAAGCATCAGCCGCTTGCATAATCGCTTGCACCTGCTCCATATTACTCACATTAAAAGCCGGCACGGCAAAGCTGTGTTCGGCGGCATAATCCAACAATTGGCGTAACGATATTAAAGCCACAATAGCTTCTCCTGTTTGTGTTTTTGTTTGTTTGCGCTTTAACTGCGCCTGTCCAACTTGCGGTAACTGATCGCCTCGCTTAAATGCCGGGTGTCAATCTGGGGGGATTGCGCTAAATCGGCGATCGTCAGCGCGACTTTTAAGATGCGGTGGTAGGCGCGGTGCGACAGGCCGAATTTGTCCATTGCCTGTTCTAATAACTGGTGGCTAGGTTCGGATAAAATACACAATTGTTTGACTTCTTTGGCGTTTAAGGCGGCGTTGGCTTTGCCGCTGCGGGCGATGGCAATATCACGGGCCGCAACAACGCGTTCTCTTATCGTGGCGCTGGTTTCTTCGCCGTCGGGCGAACCTTTACGCAACACTTCATGCGAAATTCTAGGGACTTCCAAGTGCATGTCTATCCTGTCCAGCAACGGGCCGGACACGCGTGCGCGATAGCGCATGACTTGTTCCGAGGTGCAATGGCAACGGCCTGAGGCATCGCCCAAATAGCCGCACGGACACGGATTCATGGCGGCTATCAGTTGGAAACGGGCAGGAAAATCGACTTGCCGCGCGGCACGCGAAATGGTGATATGGCCCGTTTCTAGGGGTTCCCGCAAGACTTCTAAAACTTTACGGTCAAATTCGGGCAGTTCGTCCAAAAATAAAGTGCCGTTATGAGCCAAAGATATTTCCCCCGGTCTTGGGTTGCTGCCACCACCGACTAACGCCGCTGCCGACGCAGTGTGGTGTGGCGCACGGTAAGGCGGTTGTAACCAGTGTGCGACATTTAAGCCGTGGTCGCTGATAGACGCAATCGCGGCGGTTTCTTGGGCTTGTTGTTCGGTCAGTTGCGGCAAAATCGTCGGTAAGCGCGAGGCAATCATCGATTTACCTGTGCCGGGCGGGCCTAGCATAATCAGGTTGTGCGCTCCTGCTGCGGCGATTTCAAATGCGCGTTTGACATGGTATTGCCCATGCACGTCGGCAAAATCCACTTCGCTAGGGGCTATCACCGCTTCGGGCTGTTGATATTCGCTGGCGATGCGGGTTTGTCCGCTTAAATGCGCACAAACTTCTAACAGATGTGCGGCAGGGATGATTTCAATGCCCTTAACCAGTGCCGCTTCGGCGGTGTTTTCTTTGGGCAAGATGAGTTTGCGCTGTTGGTTGCGGGCTTGGATGGCTATCGGCAACACGCCGTTAATCGGGCGCAGTTCGCCGCCTAAGGACAACTCGCCGACACATTCGTAATCTTTCAGGTTGGCGGTGGGGATTTGCCCTGAGGCAGCCAGTATCCCTAAGGCGATAGCCAAATCAAAACGCCCGCCTTCTTTAGGTAAATCGGCAGGGGCAAGGTTGACGGTAATACGTTGGGCGGGAAAGTCAAACCGTGAGTTGAGGATAGCGCCGCGCACGCGGTCTTTACTTTCTTTGACGGCGGTTTCGGGTAAACCCACCATATTGAGTGCAGGCAAGCCATTGGCGATATGCACTTCAACCGTGACGAGCGGCGCATTGATGCCGGAACGGCCTCGGCTGTAGATGACGGCTAAACCCATGATGGTGTTGGCGGTGGTGTGGGATGGGGGCAACGGTTTTAGCCGCGACTGTCGCGGTTAATATCCATATTAAAAACTTATCTAAGGTTGCGGTAACGGCTCATGAGTTGTAGGCAATTGCGGCAGACCTGCGAGGTTTTATAAACCTCGCAGGTCTATCCTGCCACTCATGAGAAGTTACAGCTTGCTTGGGTTGTCCCTACAAACCTTAGAGTTCTTCTTTGCTTAAGGCGTTTTGTTCAATATCTGCCACGCGTTTTTCCAAGTCTTCAAGCTTGGCGCGGGTTTTTGCCAGCACTAATTTTTGCACTTCAAACTCTTCACGCGTGACTAAATCCAACTTTTCTAACGCGCCTTGCAAAATGGCGTGAAAGGTTTTTTCCAAGTCTTCTTTTAAGTTGTTCAGTCCGGGCGGAATGGCGGCTGCCAAACGGCTGGCTATATCATCAATGGCTTTGGGGTCAAACATGGCGGTACTCTCTGTCGTGTATAAGTAGGTGTCCAGCAGTTCCCTAACAAAAAGAACTGTGAAAGTATTCGTGGGAGGGGTTTTAGCCGCTCCCACGGCTAATAGGTCTTAAAAAAATCCCAACGGATTAATGTCGTAACTGACCAGTAAGTTTTTGGTTTGTTGGTAATGGTCTAGCATCATTTTGTGGGTTTCACGACCGATGCCGGATTTTTTATAGCCACCAAACGCAGCGTGCGCTGGATAGTGGTGGTAGCAGTTGAGCCACACGCGTCCGGCTTGAATGCCGCGCCCCATGCGGTAAGCCAAGTTAGTGTCGCGCGTCCAAACGCCCGCGCCTAGGCCAAATTCAGTGTCGTTGGCAATCGCCAAGGCTTCGGCTTCGTCTGTAAACGTGGTGACGGATATAAACGGGCCAAAGATTTCTTCTTGAAAAATGCGCATCTTATTGCCGCCTTTCATGATAGTCGGCTCGATGTAAAAGCCGTCATCAAAACTTTCGCCCACAGCGGCAACCGCGCCGCCAATTAAGACTTCTGCGCCTTCGTCTTTGCCGATTTGGATGTAGCTTAAGATTTTGTCGAACTGCTGTTTAGAGGCTTGTGCGCCTACCATTGTTTCGGTGTCTAAGGGGTTGCCGCGTTTAATCATGGCGGCACGCGCAATCACTTTGGCAATAAAATCTTCGTAAATGGATTCTTGTATCAGCAAGCGCGAAGGGCAAGTGCAGACTTCGCCTTGGTTAAAAAAGGCCAAGACTGCGCCTTCTACACATTTGTCCACAAACGCGTCTTCTTGCGCCAAAACGTCGGCAAAATAGATGTTAGGCGATTTACCGCCCAATTCAACCGTGGACGGGATCAGGCTTTCGGCGGCGCATTTAAGGATATGCTCACCGACGGGGGTAGAGCCAGTAAACGCCAATTTGGCGATGCGTTTGCTGGTGGCTAACGCTTGTCCGGCTTCGCGCCCATAGCCATTGACAATATTAACCACACCTGCGGGCAGCAAATCGCTGATGAGTTCGATCAGCACCAAAATCGATGCCGGGGTTTGTTCGGCAGGTTTCAACACCACACAATTGCCAGCAGCCAAGGCTGGGGCCAGCTTCCAGCACGCCATCAATATCGGGAAATTCCACGGGATGATTTGCCCGACTACGCCCAAGGGTTCATGAAAATGATAAGCGACCGTGGTTTCGTTAATATCGCCTATCGTGCCTTCTTGGGCGCGGATACAACCGGCAAAATAACGGAAATGATCGACGGCTAAGGGAATGTCCGCCGCCAAAGTTTCGCGGACGGCTTTGCCGTTGTCCCAAGTTTCGGCAACTGCCAATAATTCTAGGTTGGCTTCAAGACGGTCGGCGATTTTAAGTAAGATGTTTGAGCGGGCAGCAACTGGCGTTTTGCCCCAAGCGTCTTTAGCCGCATGGGCAGCATCTAAGGCCAGCTCGATGTCTTCTGCCGATGACCTTGGGATTTGGCAAAACACTTGTCCATTCACTGGGCTGATATTGTCAAAATACTGGCCTCGGACAGGGGCAACCC
>JABFST010000485.1 GCA_013140465.1 Methylococcaceae bacterium | reverse complement strand
CGTTGGCTGAGCGGAGTCGAAGCCGGCGGCGGGATTCGCTTCGACTCCGCTCAGCGAACGACACCCAAACTGTCCCAGCTTAAACGGGAAGCCGTGAATTACATAATACTTTTACCGTCTCTAAGGCTATAATCCATAACCATTTCTGCTAGGGGCTAACACCACCTTGATAGGAATAGGAAGTATCCGTAAATCGGGATGTTATCGATAGCGTAAGCCTCGCTAAGGTAACAATAATAAAAACCACTGTCACTATTTGGCCCAATTTCAACCAAGGCAAATAATGACAACCATAAAATAGGTGGAGAGCTGTTATGACTGAAGGGCTGTTTATATTAACTGTTATTTTTGTTGCTTATGTTGTTTATTCAACCGTCAACGATGCCAAAGAACCCGCAAAACCGCTAGCCCCCAAGATGCCAGCCTCGCCAGACCCTAATCCCAGCACTGATAAGCCTACGCCACCGCCTGTGGTTGTCGCTGCCCCAGCAAGCCCTGCCAAACCCGCCGTTGCCAAAAAAACCACGATTACTAAAACCGTCGTCAGAAAAGGCTTGCGCGACCCACAATCTGGCGAAGTGACCACAGCCTATAGCAATTATCGGTTTACTAAGCGTTGGATAAAAGACGCGCTAGTCGCCGAAGGCTTGCTCGACAAAGTATACAAAAACAATGAGTTGGATGCGGCTGTTGAAGATAATATAAAACAGGCGTTGGCTAAGCTGGAAAACATCGACAAATATCGGCCTTAAGCGGGCTTGGGCTTAGCTTAAAAGTGATTACCCTAACGAGGCTGTGCAAGTGTATTCATGTGCGGGAGGCTTTAGCCGCTCCCAAAACATTGAAATCAATGGCTTAAAGAGAAAGTTAGTAATTTCTCATGAGAAGCAGGATAAAGACCTGCGAGGTTTATAAAACCTCGCAGGTCTACCGCTATGGCCTACAACTCATGAGCAGTTACGAATTTAGTTTTTTGGGGTCATAATTTATTCATAGTCCCTAACCCAGCCCGCTCCTTTAGTATTGGGATGGGTAACAACTCAATCATGTTCCCATTCATCTTCGTCGTCGTCCACAAATTCGTCTTCATCTTCGTCCTCATCGTCTTCGTAGGCTTCATCGAATTCGTCTTCGGTATCAAAATCATCCTCTTCAATAAACCCATCGGCGTCCTCAAGCTCTTCGAACGCCGCTTCTGGGCTTTCCGCAAACAAGTCTTTCAGATATTGGTATAACAAACGCGCCGATTTGGGCGGTTTGCCCGTTTCGGTTTCTTTTTGGATATTGCGTAACAACTGCCGCAGTTTTTGTCGGTCGGCTTGGGGATGCGCTGCCAGCAATTGCGACATCGCGGTGGCCCCGTCGGCAATCAGGCGATCACGCCAACGCTCTACGTTATGGTGTTCCCTGACGGCATGGGCACTTTGGGTTTTCATGCGTGCCAGCTGTTCTTGCACAGGCGTTAAGTCAATTTTATTGAGCTGTCCGGTAATATATTTTAACAGGCGTTTTCTGGCACCCTTATGCGGCATCCCAGACACTTCCACCAAGGCTTTATGGATAAGTTCGGGCAGCTTTAGGCTTTTTAAATGTGCGGGCGACAATTCAGACAATTCTTCACTCAAGGCAAAAATTGCCGCCAAGTCTTTTTTTAGTTGGGTTTTGTTGGGCCTTACCGCGTAATAAACAATCTCGCCGTTTTCGTCGTATTCATATTCGTAGTCGTATTCTTCCGCCATTGTCTTCATCTAAACTTTTATCCCAAAAAATAGGCTTACTTTACCATAAGCTGATTAATCGCTTGCCATGCTTCTAGTTTTTGCGCAAGCCGCAAGGTGGCAAACGCAGGGCTAGTCGAAGGCAATACTTGGTATTTTAACTCTGGGAAGGAGCCGATTACGGTAGGCAAAACGTGTTTACGGTACAGTTTTTCTGCCATCTTGCCGTTAAAAAACACATATTGGATAGCGGGATAGCTGTTAAAAAAACTGTGGTAATCGTTGGCGACCAGCGATTCCTGCCGTATATCCGCATCCATGCTGCCTTGGCGTTGGCAAATATGCAGCACGTCCCACAGCGCAATGCCGTGCGTGGTCAGTGCGGCAGTGCGCTCTGGGTAAGCCACGCTAGGCTCAAAATTAAGCAGCCTCGCCATAATCGGCCAAAAGGCATTGTGCGGATGCCCATAATATTGTTGCTGCCGCAATGACTCGACACTGGGCATCGTACCCAAAATCAACACGCGTGCCGCAGTAGACACTATCGGTGCAAACCCCGTTATTGATGACATTGCCAAAAACCTCCATCGCTGCCACGCGTCTTGGTACTTAGTCAGCCCCCCCTCGCAAGCTCTCCTCCCTTGAAAAGGGGGGAGAGCTTGCGAGGGGGGTTATTAAATAAAACCTCCCCTAACCCCTCCTTTTTAAGGAGGGGGACTGAATGTTTGCGCGTCTTGTTGATAGGCTAAATACTTAGGCCAAAATTTGCGATAATACCCAGCCCTTACTTTTACAGGATAACAGTTACCCATGTGGTTTAAAAATCTTAGCGTTTTCCGTCTGACTGAAGCCTTTACTTTAACGCCCGCAGAGCTGGAGCAGAAACTTGAAACACTGGCATTCCGTGCTTGTGGCCCACACGAAGAATTTTCGTTTGGCTGGACAGCCCCATTGGGCAAAGCCGCGCAACAATTGGTGCATCACACCAATGGCTTTATGATGGTCTGTGTCAAAAAAGAAGAGCGGGTATTGCCGTCGCCAGTAGTCAACGAACTGCTGCAAGAAAAAATCAGCGAAAAAGAAGAACAGCAAGCGCGTAAATTATCCAAAAAAGAGCGCACCGAAATTAAGGACGAGCTTATTTTTGACTTATTGCCTAGAGCCTTTACTTTTTCGCGCAAGGTTTACGCCTATATTGACCCGAAAGGCGGCTGGATTATTGTTGATGCCGCTTCGGCAAAAAGTGCCGAAGATTTGCTCAGCTTGTTGCGCAAAGCTTTAGGCTCATTGCCCGCCGTGCCGCTTAACACCGTAGACAAGCCTACATTTGTGATGACGCAATGGTTGCTCAATAACCAAGCCCCTGATGACATTACCATAGAAGACGAATGTGAACTGCGCGCTCCCGAAGAGGCGGGCGGCATTATCCGCTGTAAACGCCACGATTTGGCGTTACCTGAAATTAAAAACCATTTGGACACGGGCAAGGTGGTGATTAAGTTGGCCTTAAACTGGGGCGACAGGTTGTCTTTTATCCTCGATGAAAATCTGTCTGTGAAACGCTTACGATTTCTGGAGCTGATTCAGGATCAGGTCGCGGACATTGAAACCGACAGTGTAGCCGCACAATTTGATGTGGATTTTGCGATTATGTCCGAAGAGCTGGCGAATTTTCTGCCACGTTTGTTGGCATTGTTTGGCGGAGAAAACCAGGCATAAAAAAAGCCCGACGGCTAAGCCGTCGGGCTTTGGTCTTGCCCGAAAGCAATGATGAATTATTTCGTCATTGCTTTTTTGAACAAGTTGTCCAATTTGCTGTTGGTGTCTTGAGCATATTGGGCTGCACGGTTAGCAGCAGATTCAGCAGCAGCAGCTTTAGCAGCAGCGTCAGCAGCAGCGCTTTGTGCGCTAGCAGCATCAGAAGAAGCTTGTGCTACAGAAGTTTTCAAACCGTCAATTTGTGATTGCAGGTTTTCGATGTCTGAGTTAGAAGCACAGCCAACAGCCAAACTAGCAACCATAGCGATCATTGATAATTTCATTACTTTTTTCATATTATTTTCCTTAAGGCAAAGTTATTACTACAAAAAAACATTATAGCTAGAACAAATTCTAGCATTGTTTGGCAAATTTTCCAGCTTTATTTTATTTTAACGACCGTACCAGTATCGACGATTTGGCTTAAATGGTCAATCTGGTGGTTCGTTAAGGCGATACAACCGTGCGTCCAATCAAAGCTTTCATGCACTTTTGCATTGGCGCGGCCTAAGCCATGAATGCCAATTTGGCCGCCTAGCGGTGTATTTTGGGGAGGTATCTGGTGGTACAAATGAGCGGTTAGGATGCGCCCATAAGTCGTCCTGTTAATGATGCCTTTTTGCAGTGCGGACTCAGCATCTTCGACAGAAGGGTAAGTCAGGCCAAAAAATTTTCTAAAGTTACTCCTCTCGCCTACCCAACCAATCCTATAGCTGCCAAACGGGGTGATGTTATCGCCACGGTGGGTCTTGTTGCCCGCGCCGCCACGGCCTATCGCTATCGAATCTAGGGTTTCCAGCGTCGTTTCGCCTTTTTTGACTTCAATTTTTCGTGCGGCGGTGTCCACCAATAACCACACATCACTCCTTGCTGATACCGCAAAAGAGCAAACACAACAACACAGTAATAAATAAACTCGCAACATATTAAAATCTACACTAGAAAAGGATTTTGGTGTACTTTATCAACCACGCTCATCGTCACCTAAGGAACAAACATGCAAATAGAAACAATAACAACCACCGCATACAACGATCAAAATCCAGGCACATCAGGACTACGCAAAAAAGTAAAAGTATTTCAACAGCCAGGCTACCTAGAAAATTTCGTCCAATCCATATTTGACTCTTTAGAAGACTATACCGACAAAACCTTGGTCTTAGGTGGCGACGGTCGTTATTTTAACAGAGTAGCCATACAAATCATCATTAAAATAGCCGCCGCCAATGGCTTTGGCGAACTCATCATAGGCCAGGGCGGTTTGCTGTCCACGCCCGCCGCGTCGCATATCATCAGAAAATACCAAGCCTTTGGCGGCCTTATCCTTTCTGCCAGCCACAACCCCGGCGGCCCTGATGAAGACTTCGGCATCAAATACAATGTCAGCAACGGCGGCCCGGCCCCAGAAAAATACACGGCGGCATTTTATCAGCGCAGCCTAGCCATCGACACTTACGAATATGCGCACATCGCCGATGTCGATTTGGACAGCATCGGCACGCAACAAATTGATAACCTAAAGATCACCATTATTGACCCGGTGTCCGATTACGCTGAACTGATGCAATCGATCTTCGATTTCAAATTACTCAAACAAAGCATCAGCAGCGGCTACATCACCTTATTGTTTGATGCGATGAGCGCCATTACCGGCCCTTATGCCAAACGCATCTTGGTGGACATGCTAGGCGCAAGCCCAGAATCTCTCATCAATGCCGAACCGCTGGAAGATTTTGGCGGCCACCACCCAGACCCTAACTTAGCCCACGCCCACGAACTTGCCGAACGCATGTTCAGCCCCGATGCCCCCACGTTTGGTGCGGCATCCGACGGCGATGGCGACCGCAACATGATTACCGGCAGCCAAATATTTGTCACGCCCAGCGATAGCCTCGCCATCATGGCGGCAAATGCGCATCTGATTCCGGCTTACGCTCAAGGCTTAAGCGGCGTGGCGCGTTCTATGCCTACCAGCCAAGCCGTGGACCGCGTGGCTGCCAGCTACAATATCCCTTGCTACGAAACCCCCACAGGCTGGAAATTTTTCGGCAATTTGCTCGATGCCGGCAAAATCACCTTGTGCGGCGAAGAAAGCTTTGGCACAGGCTCTAACCATGTGCGCGAAAAAGACGGCCTATGGGCGGTGTTGTTCTGGCTAAACTTGGTCGCCGTCAAACGCCAGTCAGTTGCCGACATCGTCCACGAACACTGGCAAAAATTTGGCCGCGACATCTACTGCCGCCATGATTACGAAGCCGTAGAAACCCCAATTGCCAATGCCATCGTCACCCATTTGCGCGACTTATTGCCCACCTTGCCGTGCCAAGTCTTTGGTGAATATATTGTCAAATATGCGGATGAATTCAGTTATGAAGACTCCGTAGACGGCAGCATCAGCAGCCAACAAGGCATACGCATCGGCTTTGAAAACGGCTCACGCATCGTGTTCCGCTTATCCGGCACAGGCACGGTAGGCGCAACCTTAAGGATTTACATAGAACGCTTTGAGTCCGATGCCGCCCGCCATCAACAAGATGCACAAGTGGCCTTGGCAGAACTCATAGACCTTGCCGAACAGTTTTGTGAAGTCAAAAAACGCACGGGCAGAACAGAACCGGATGTGATGACCTAAGATTTAGTGGCCTAGCAATCGCTTTCTAAGGCAGCAGAAAGCGATTGCTTTGGTCATTCTATAGAGATAAATCTACATTAAACTCCCTCTCCCTCAGGGATAAAATAGGGTGAAGGGATTTAATGCCGCGTTACTTCTTGCATTCTCTATATTTAGGCTCTTGCCGATGCACGCATTTATCTATCTGGCATTGTTATTTAGCCTAGCGGCTAACGCAGGGACTGACAGCAACCCCACTTTTATAGGCCGCTATCAAGGCGGCGGCAGGGCTTGTAATGGGCAATTAAGCATCAGCGCACAGCAGCTTTCTTGGCATACCCCCTACAGCCTGTGCCAACACCTGCCCTATAAAATAATCCAAACCAGCCCGCACAGCCGGGTGTATTACCTCAAACAGCGCAATAACCGCTGCCGCTATCGGGTGCTAGCCCTAACCCATCACAACCCCAGCTTACCGACGACCGATTGGGAGCTGATCGCTTATCAATCTTTTCCAGATTACCAAGCACACGCGTTGCCTAAGGCATTGGCATGTGCGTTGAATAAACTACCTTAGACGAAGCCTTTACGGCTGGCGTATTAATACTGGCGCAACAGGCAAGGTGTGGTCACGGTAATATTCAGGTGAATCGGCACACATCGCCAAATCGACGGATTCAGCTTGCCACGGTTAGCGTTCAAACACAAAAATATCGCCACTATCAGGGTCTTTTGCGCTTAAACCCATCATAAATATAGCGCACATCAGCCTTGTTAATGGGTCATAAACATCACCA
>JABFST010000165.1 GCA_013140465.1 Methylococcaceae bacterium | reverse complement strand
ACACAAGTGTTTCAAAGCCCGTCATTCCGGCAAATCGTGGGCGCGGTGTGCAGTATTTCACTGCCTAGGTTCTGGCGATAAATCTGCCTTACGCAATTTCAGCCATCTGCCAACAAGCTTTCATAAGGAATACTCAAGCCATCGTGTAGGCGTTTTATCATTCTTAAGCTTAACGGGCGTTTACGGTTTAGCACTTCAGAAACGCGTCCGCTGCTGCCGATATAGGCTTCTAAATCGCGTGGATTTAAATTCTGTTGCTCCATCCTGAATTTGATGGCTGCAACCGGATCGGGCGGGGTAATGGCGTAATGTCTGTTTTCGTAAGCCTCAATTAAAGTGACCAAGACTTCCATTTCGTCGGCTTCTGGGGTATTGGGTTGCGCCTGAAATAAGGCTTCTAGGCTTAAGAACGCCGCTTGCAGTTCGTCATCGTTGCGTATGGGTTTAATAGTCATTGACGGTGTCCACATTAATCAGGTCATATTGGGTGCGTGTACCCACAAATTGTATCCAAGCAATTCCCGCCCGATATTGCATTTCCACCACTAAACGATACTTGTTGCCGCCAATATTGAACACTACGCGGTTATTGGCGCAAATACTGGCATTTCGATAGTGGTCTTTTATTGCTTGTGGTGATGTCCAGTGTGCTTTAAGGGCTTCTTCATACCAGCTTTCTAAAGGGCTTTTGGCATCATGATAAGCGGGTTGTTCCCAAAATTTTTTGATGGTGCTTTTAGCAATGATCCGCATCTGTTAGCTTGATATTTATCCCCATTTGGGAGAATTATGGGGTCAAAAGCCATTTAAGACAACCCAAACTACGGTGCTGTGGTTTAACTTTATTGCCTAACTTTGCCTGTAACTATTCAGCATCCGGGGCACAACAGCCGTTCGCTGAGCGGAGTCGAAGCGAACAAACCGGCTTCGACTCCGCTCAGCCTACGGTAAAGACTCCGCTCAGCCTACGGTAAAGACTCCGCTCAGCCTACGGTAAATTTGACTTATTAGAAGTCGCTCTGAATAGTTACCTTTGCCTTAGATACTTAAAATCAATGGGGTAGTATCGTTGATTTTGAATAATTGCCTAACCCAACACTCAAGCCGCGCTTCGTCCGCTGAGTTTTAGGTAAAGCCGCATAAATCTTCTTGTCTCGCATAATCCAGTGGATTACCTTGGAAACCATACTTACGACTGTCGCTTAACTTCCTGAATACATCCGCCAGGCCAACGGGCTGCTTAATGAAGTTGAGATTAAGTCAGTCATCGATTATCTTGCCGTGGGCAGGTGATGTCATGGAAGGCACAGGCGGCATCCGCAAGCTTCGTTGGATGCGAGCTGGCAAAAGTAAATCGCCCCGCTCTTGGTGCAAAACCAAAGCATCCCTGCTGTTTCTTGGTTAAAATCGTTTGATTTCTTATCCCAACCCCATTCCCCGCGTATGCCATCAACAGCCTTTTATAACGAATATAACCAACTCATCGCCCAAATTAACCAATGGGATCATGCTTATTATGTGCTGGACAACCCTAGCGTTGCCGATGCTGAATATGACCTTGCGTTCAGGCAGTTGCTGGAGATAGAAGCCGAGCATCCTGATTGGGTGACAGCAGCTTCGCCTTCGCAACGTGTAGGCGCAAAAGCCAGCAACAAACTCCCTAAAATTGAACATGCCGTCAAAATGTTGTCGTTGGCGAATGCGTTTTCTTTGGAAGAAACCTACAGTTTTTTTGAAAAAGCCGCCAAAGACTTGGACATAGCACCCGAAGCTTTGGTGTTATTTAGTGAACCCAAACTCGACGGCCTCGCCATTAGTCTCCATTATGACCACGGCTTGTTAAGCTATGCGGCAACGCGCGGCGATGGTTTGGTCGGTGAAGATGTCACTCACACGATTAAGACCATCAAGACCATCCCGCTGAAACTGCATAGCCCCCCTCCACCTGCACAACTTGAGGTGCGTGGCGAAGTGTTTATGCCTAAAGCCGCGTTTGCCAAACTCAACCAGCTTGCCGTGCAAAATGCCAGCAAAGTGTTCGTCAACCCCCGCAATGCAGCGGCGGGTACGATTAAGCAAATGAACCCCAAACTTGCCGCCACCCGCGGTTTGCAGTTTATCCCTTACGGCTTGGGGGCTTACCAAGGCGCACACGAGTTTAGCAAACACTCGGAAATACTGGCGTATCTGCATCAGCTGGGTTTTAGAAAAAACCCGCATTGCTACACGTTTGCGGGCAGCTTTGCGGAATTTAGCCACAATTATCAAGTGATGGCTGAGGCGCGGGACAGCTTGCCGATGCAAATTGACGGTATTGTTTACAAAATCGATTCCTTGGCCCAGCAAAATGCCTTGGGTTTTATCGCCCGCTCACCGAAATGGGCCGTGGCCCGAAAATTTCCTGCCCAAAATGACACCACACAGTTGTTGGCGGTGGATTTTCAAGTGGGCCGCACGGGCGTATTAACGCCCGTCGCCCGCTTGGAGCCGATTTTTGTCGGCGGTGTGACGGTCAGCAACGCCACTTTGCACAATATGGACGAAATCGAGCGTTTAGGATTGTGCATAGGCGATAGCGTGGAAATTCAACGCGCGGGCGATGTGATACCCAAAGTGGTTAAAGTGGTCAGCCAGGGCACGCTGCGCACGCCGATTATCATGCCCGACTCTTGCCCGGTGTGTGCTGCGCCTGTCGAGCGCAACGACGGTCAAGCCGCGTTTCGGTGTACGGGCGGCCTGACCTGCGCCGCGCAAGGTGCAGAACGCATCCGCCATTACGCAGGGCGCAAATTCATGAACATCACCAATCTCGGCACTAAGCTGATTGAAGTGCTGTACAGCAAGGGCAGCCTGCATACTATCGCCGACATTTATACGCTGAAGGCGGAAGACATTGCCAACTTGGAAGGCCAAGGCGAAAAAAGTGCGCAAAATGTGCTGGACTCGATCGCCGCCTCTAAAGCCACCAAACTCGGCACTTTCTTAGGCGCACTGGGCATTCACGAAGTAGGCGAAGAAGGTGCGAAAACTATCGCCAATTATTTTAAAAACTTAGATGCGATCAAATCCGCCAGTTTTGACGAGTTGATGCAAGTGCCTGACATAGGCCCAGTCACCGCGACTAACGTAGTCAATTTTTTTAACGATAACAAAAATGTGGCTATCGTTGACAGCATACTGGCTGCTGGCGTGCATTGGCCGCATGAAGAAGCCAAGCCGCCAGGGCAACAACCCTTCGCCGGACAGACTTGGGTGCTAA
Organism: Methylococcaceae bacterium; assembly: GCA_013140465.1. Lineage (GTDB taxonomy): Bacteria > Pseudomonadota > Gammaproteobacteria > Methylococcales > Methylomonadaceae > Methylobacter_C. The sequence continues at coordinate 3,625 of JABFST010000165.1, read as the reverse complement.
CTGGCACGCTAAGCACTATGCCGCGCGAACAGGCGAAAGCCTTGCTGGAAAGCTTGGGCGCAAAAGTGGCGGGATCGGTTTCAAAAAAAACCACTTGTGTGGTGGCGGGGCTAGAAGCGGGATCAAAGCTTGCGAAGGCCGAATCTTTAGGCGTTAAGGTGTTGGATGAAGAGGGGTTTTTGGCGGTGGTTGGGCAGGAAGTTCAGTAAGTCGTTGAAAGAGTAAGGGTGCTAGGTAGGCAACGCGGCAGCGGGTGAACAATTGACATCTGTACGATAATATCGTACAATTATATTAGAAATCAAAAAGGACTTAACTGATGGAAAAATTGCCTAGCTTTGTGGAACTCCCTTCATTTGTTCGTTACCGCGAAGATTATTTAAATGATGACCAATATAAAGATTTACAAATTTTGCTGATAAAGAACCCGAAAGAGGGTGACGTTATAATAGATGCTGGTTTAAGAAAGCTCAGGTTTAAGGACACGAGGCGTGGAAAAGGTAAAAAAGGCGGTTTACGGATAATCTACTACTATCAAACCACTGCTTTAGAGTTTTTGTTGTTTACTATCTATAGTAAAAATGAAGTGGCTGACCTAAGCGCCAAAGAAAAGGCTTATTTCAAATTGGAACTTGAGCGCGAGCTAAACGCCAGATACAAAGCGAACACTTAAACTCATACCAGGCCATGCCATGCTATCGAGCATGGCCTTATTTAAAGATACCATTTATGAATGATACGGCTATGAAAAAACGCAATTTATTTGATGAGCTGATGGAAGGGGTTGACGCGCTTAAGTCGGAACGTGAAGGCAAACTAACGTTAAAACGCGTGAGTTTACAAAAGCTAGAAACGCCCGAAATGAAGCCCGATGATATTCTACGATTGCGGGAAAGCCATCACCTTTCTAGGCCCGTGTTTGCCCATGCAATCCGCACTAACCCAAGGACAGTCGAAAGTTGGGAGCAAGGCCGGAGCAAACCTAATCCACACGCTGTTTTACTGATGAAATTGGTAGAGAAGTTTCCTGAAACCTTGGCGAATTTGAAAGCCATTTAAATTTTCGGACACTCGCCCCCTCCTACAAAACCCGCAAAAAATCTTCAAATTCCCGCGCTAACACGGGTAACACGCTAAACAAACGATGGTCGGCATCCAGCATCTGCAAGCGGATACGGTGTTGCTGACAAAACCGTAGCGCATGTTCGGGCGGCACTATCGTATCTTGCCAGCCATGAAACACGCGCGTAGCCGCCGAGGGCGGATTAAAGTCCGTGCGTGCATAGCCGGGCAAATAAAACGCCGGAGCCAGCAAAAACAGTCCTGAAGGTTTCAGCACTTCGGCTGCGACCGTCGCCACATACGCGCCCATGCTAGAACCCACCAACACCACCGCCGTGTATGCAGACAAATCCATTGCCATCAGCTGCGCTACGCGCTCATCGGGGTTATCCAGTGCCGTGTAGTCTGGGCTGATAAACGCCCAGTCCAAATCTTCGGCTATGGCTGCGAACACGCGGGTTTTTTCACCCCACGGCACGCTGTCTTTACCGTGGTTATAAATGACTAATTTATTTGTTGCGGGCATGTGGGCTCTCCTGTTGTGAGTGGCTAATAAAGGCAATAAGCCTTCGTGGCTTAAAAGAATTGGTGCGGCAACGGCTTTAGACGTTGCTGTAGCGGCACAGCCGTTGTACTTAATACTATGCCACTTGAACCTGAAAGCAAGTTCGGCGGTCAGTTGCTTTAGGGCAATCCACTTGAGGCAACTGTGTCCATACACGCATTACCGCTATAATACAATAACCAACCGCCCCCTTGACCAGCACAGCAATCGCCGCTGCCCTGTTTACACACTTCATGCCTTACCTTGCTAGGAGGTCTTATGTTTTTACGTTTATGTCTTTTGTTTATTTGCTGCCTACCCGCCTTAGCGGCGGCAGACGACGATGTGTATTACCGCGCCCGTGCGGATATGCGCAAATGTATGTCACCTGTTTGTGGCGGCGTGTTTGTACAGCCGCTTAATAAACCCAAGTTCCGTTGCCCTGACCAAGCACGCGGTAAAGAATGTTACACCTATGCGCTGGACTGGTCGCCATTGCAACTCAGCCCCGAACAACAAAGCGCAGCACAAGCGCAAATATCCAGCGGGCGGAGTGTGTTGCGCGGGCGACTGAACAAACAAGTGTTTGGGCGGTATGGCAAACAATGGGTGCTAAGCGTTACTGGCGCATGGACAGCGGCTACCGCAACGTCCAGCAGTGACACTTTTTATCAAGCACGGCTCAATGGCATACGCTGTATTGCCGCACCCTGCAACAGCGTGGAAGAGCTTAAGCTTAACAGCACAGATTTACGCAATATCGCTGGCCTAGAGTTGGCGGCGGCAAATGCCAGCCCTGCCCAACTTGAAGATGCCTCGGCACAACTCACCACCGGGCTAATCGTGGCGGGCAAACATAAGCCTGTTACCGGACCGGGCGGCAAATCACAAACTTTAGTCGCCAACCAATTTTATCTGCCGTTCAGCAAAGATGCCAAACAATGCCATATTGGCGGCTGTTCCGGTCAGTTGTGTGGGGATCATCCCGACGACTTGGTGTCAACCTGCGAATATCTACCCGAATATGCGTGCTACACGACAGCCGCGTGCGAACAGCAAAGCGACGGCAATTGTGGCTGGACACCCAGCAAAACGCTCAGCACTTGCATCGATAAAGCACGAAAATCACCATTGCAATAAGCCCTTATGAACCAACCTATAATCTACGCACTCGATTTTGACGGGGTGATCTGTGACAGTGCCGTCGAGACGGCACTGACGGGCTGGAAAGCCGCCAGCCAACTCTGGCACGACATGCCCGACACCGCACCGCCATCGATGGAGGCACAGTTTCGCCGCGTCCGACCGATGATAGAAACTGGCTACGAAGCCATACTGGCGATGCGTATGCTGCACTTGGGGCATAGCGTAGACACTATTGTCGGGCATTATGCCGAGTTGCTGCCGCAGTTGCTTAGCGATTCTCAAGCGACTGTAGACGAATTAAAAATCCGCTTTGGCGCCACGCGCGATGCTTGGATTGCTGAAAACAGGGCCGATTGGGTGCAGATGAACCCCTTATTTGCGGGCATAGCCGACAAGCTGCGGCAACTGGCGCAACAGCACACTTGGTATATCGTCACCACCAAGCAAGAACGTTTTGTGCAACACATTTTAACGGCCCACGGCATCGACTTGGCGCAAGAGCAAATTTTTGGCTTGGACCGCGCCATGAGCAAAGTGGACGTGCTGCTGGCATTGCAACACCGCCACCCCGAAGCAACGTTGTATTTTGTAGAAGACCGCTTGCCTACGTTAATAAACGTGTCCAAACACCCCGACCTTAGCCAAGTGCAACTGATACTTGCCCGTTGGGGTTACAACACCGAAGCCGACCAACAAGCGGCGGCAGGGCAGTTTGTGGTGCAAGAGTTGGGGGATTTTTTGGGGGAGGTTTAGGTGTTGTTGTAGACGATGAAATCTGCCCTACGGCTATATGGCGGTTTACTTCGATGGCTTTATCTACAAACTATAAGCCATTGCTTGTTAATTATCACCATTCGACATTAGAATTCCAAA
>JABFST010000261.1 GCA_013140465.1 Methylococcaceae bacterium | reverse complement strand
GTTAATAAGCACACTGCTTTTGTCTATTTTATGTGTTTTTACATGAAATACTTCTTATGCTATGCTACAGCCCATATTTTACTGACCTAAGCACCTTTTCATGGGTGTTTTGCGTCACCAAATGGCGTGGCAATTTAACTCTCATCCTATGCTCGGCTTGTGCCGCCAGCATACGCTGTTATATTGTCAGCCAACAAATGGAACTGCCATAGAGAGACCAAAATGACCGATACCAGCAGTATGCAAGCGACCGTGCAGGACATCATCGACACCCTAAAACATAAGCCCGGCGCCCTTTTACCAATCCTGCACGGCATTCAAGATGCCTTGGGATATGTACCCGCCGAAACTGTCCCCGCCATCGCTAAAGGGCTTAATTTGTCACGCGCCGAAGTGCATGGTGTCATCAGCTTTTACCATTATTTCCGCGACACCCCGCCAGGCCAGCACACTATCCATTTGTGCCGTGCCGAATCGTGCCAAGCAATGGGTGGCAAAGCCTTGGAAGCCCATGTCCAAGCCAAGTTAGGTATTGATTACCACGAAACCACTGCTGACGGTCAATTTTCCTTAGAACCCGTATATTGCTTAGGCAATTGCGCTTGTTCGCCCGCCATCCAAATTGACGAAGACGTTTTTGGTCGGGTTTCTGCCGACAGTTTTGACGCGATTATTGAGGAGTTAGCATGAGTATTACTGTTTTTGTACCGTGCGATTCCAGTGCGGTTTCCATTGGTGCTGACCGTGTTGCTGCGGCTATAGTTAAAGAAGCCGCACAACGGGGCATTGCCCTTAATTTGGTGCGTAATGGTTCCAGAGGTTTGTACTGGCTAGAAACACTGGTTGAAGTTGCTACCGAACAAGGCCGCGTCGCTTACGGCCCCGTGCAAACCAGCGATGTTGCCAGTTTGTTCGCCGCCGATTTTTTGACTGGACAAGCCCATCCCTTATATTTAGGTTTGACTGAAGAACTGCCTTACCTTAAAAAACAACAGCGTTTGACGTTTGCCCGCATAGGCATCACTGACCCGATCAGCTTGGATGATTATTTGGCACATGACGGCTATCGCGGCCTAAACAATGCCTTAAAACAATCGCAAGCTGAGATTGTCAAAGCCGTTACCGACTCCGGTTTGCGTGGTCGCGGCGGCGCGGCGTTTCCTACTGGCATTAAATGGAACACCGTTTTAAACACCCCGTCTGAACAAAAATACATTATTTGTAATGCTGACGAAGGCGATTCCGGCACCTTCTCTGACCGCATGGTCATGGAAGGCGACCCGTTTGTATTGATCGAAGGCATGACCATCGCAGGTTTAGCTGTCGGCGCAAACCAAGGCTACATCTATTTGCGCGTCGAATATCCCCACGCCCACAAAGCTTTAAATGCCGCCATAGCCGCCGCTTATGCAGCCGGTTATTTGGGCGACGACATTCTAGGCAGCGGCAATGCGTTCCATCTGGAAGTGCGTTTAGGTGCTGGTGCGTATATTTGCGGAGAAGAAACCTCCCTGATGGAAAGCTTGGAAGGCAAACGCGGCTTAGTGCGTTTTAAACCGCCACTACCCGCCATCAGCGGCTTGTTTGGCAAACCAACCATCGTCAATAATGTTATATCCTTGGCTTCTGTACCCATTATTTTAGATAAAGGCGGCGATTATTACCGGGATTTTGGCTTAGGCCGATCACGCGGTACATTGCCATTACAGCTTGCTGGAAACTTAAAATACACAGGCTTGGTCGAAATTGCCTTTGGTATGACGCTACGCGAATTGCTCTACGATTTTGGCGGCGGTTCGGCAACAGGCCGTCCGATAAAAGCCGTGCAAGTCGGCGGCCCTTTAGGTGCTTATTTGCCTGAATCGCAATTTGACACGCCCCTAGATTACGAAGCCTTCGCCGCCAATTGGACAGTGTTAGGCCACGGCGGCGTAGTCGCGTTTGATGACACCGCCGATATGGCAGCATTAGCGCGTTACAACATGGAGTTCTGCGCAGTGGAATCGTGCGGCAAATGCACTCCATGCCGGATAGGCTCAACACGCGGCACCGAAGTGTTGGACGACATCATCAATAATGTGGACCGCGATAAAAATGTGGTGTTGTTGCGCTCGTTGTGCGACACCTTGCTTAATGGCTCTTTATGCGCCTTAGGTGGGATGACACCGTATCCTGTGTTGAGCGCATTAAACCATTTCCCTGAAGATTTTGGGGTGGATGTGTAATCAGTTTGGTTGATTTTTTAGAACCACTTAGTTTTACAATGGCAGATAGTCCTCTAAATATAGAATTGAGACAATGACAACATTACAGAACGCCCCTCTTATTGAAGCTATTTTTGAATTGCAGTGGGGTGAGTTCGCTCCAGGGCAATTTTCTTATACCCAAGAAGAGCAATCATTATTTGCTGGAAAAATAAGTGCGGCTGCTGCTTCAAAAGGCTATGCTGTTACACAAAATATTCAGCAAAATCAAGGGCTCATGATGATGCCCCTGCTAGTTTCCCATCGTTTTAGAAAACAACAGCATGATTTCCCTTGTTTTCAAGTTGGGTTAGGTGTTTTTACTGTCAACCAAGTCAAAGAAGGGTACGAATGGAATTCATTTAAAGCTGCAATTGAAATGGGGCTTGAAATTTATAAGCAAGCTGATGCGGATAAACTAAACAATGTTAAAGACACCTTATCGTTGTCTTTACGTTACCAAGATGCATTTTTTCCTGAAAAGATGTCCACTGCGGAATATTTGGATCAGCATTTTCATGTAAGCTCTAAGCTTCCTGATTCATTTTTTAGTTATACTGGTGCTAATCGCGACAAAACTGATGTCAATATTACAATGAATATTGAAACTTTAACGCCAAAAGGAACTATTGTTATCCGAATTGCCAATGCAATTATTTACGACAAGCCAGGATTGCTAATGGAAACCATCGTCCAATCTAAAGCAAATGATTGTTTGAATGGCGATGTTAGTAATGAAATTATGGCGTGGCTAGAACAGGCGCATGATATTCAAAAAAATTCATTTGAAACTTTAGTTAAATCGAGTGCATACAAATGATTTCACAATCAGTTGATTTTCAGCCAACACCATATATACCAGCTTGTTATTCACAAACAGTTGAGGGTAAACCAAGTGATTATTTTATTAATAACTCCAAATCTGTTAGTTGTGCTGAATTAAGTTTTTCAAATCATATTGGGGCAAATTCAACTAAGGTAAGAGAGCCTTCAAAAGGATTTAATGAATTAATTGGGAAAGCCCCTTGGGTGGTAGAATTTTTACAGTCTGCATCAAAGCTTAATGATGTTAAATCGCTACTACCCTTTTATATGGAAATAAATAAATTAATTTCTCATGGTGAGCTTAATCTATGTAATGAGTTTTTAAAACAGGTTCGAGTAAATGATTTAAGTGATGTACTGCTTGTTGGTTTACTAAGACTTACTTCTTCACATAAGAATGAATTACCTTATTGGACAAGACTTCTGGCTAGTGCAAAAACAGAGTTATCAAATAGAAAACACGATAGCAATGCTATATTGAAAGGGCTGTTATAAAAATTTGATGATTATAGATTCTATTGACAACATAGAGGGAATATGTATCGCCATTGGCAGACCTGATAGTCGGCAAAAACAACAACATATTGGATTCTTATTCATGGATGAAGATTTGGAAATCAAATTTTTACACTTGGCTTGGCATTTTGATTTAAGAAAAGAGTCCCCAAATAAAAAATACCTCTGGCTAGATATACCTCTCGATAATTTAAATAAAATACATTTAGCAACAGTTTGTGCATCTATTTTTAGATCAAGCCAAGATCGCTCGCCGATTCCATACGGCATATGTATTGATGGCACTAGCTTTTCTAAGGATGGCAATTTTATTTCTCACGAAAAGCATGGTGGTTTGACTTGTGCTACTTTCGTTATACAAGTTTTTCATTCGCAAGATTATCCCATTATTGATTTTGAAAACTGGGAGTATCGGGAAGAAGATAGAAATTGGCAGATCAAAATATTAAGTATTTTAAAAGGACATATTGATTCTGATTATTTAAATGCCCAATATAAAAAATGTGAAGAAAGTATTTTTAGATTTAAACCTGAAGAAGTTGCGGCAGCGGAAACTTTGCCTAGTCCACCACATGGTTTAAAAGCGTTAGAAAAACCAGCTCAACAAATACTTGATTCAATAATTGAACACACCGAAAAAATGGCAATAAACGAAGCCAACGTAGCCCGATAATGACACGAGGACAACCCCATGAGCATGAATAAAGAACAAGATTTTGGCACGCCCGCCCGTGTTGCCGCCCAATCCGTCACCTTAGAAATAGACGGCTTTAAAGTCACTGCGCCTGTGGGTACGTCCGTCATGCGCGCGGCGGCAAGTATTGGTATCGACATCCCGAAGCTGTGCGCTACCGATAGCGTGGAGCCGTTTGGTTCTTGCCGTCTTTGTGTTGTGCAAATTGAAGGGGGCCGTGGGATGCCTGCTTCATGTACCACGCCTGTTGCTGAAGGTATGAAAGTGGTCACGCAAAACCAAAGGCTGGCGGATGTGCGCCGTGGGGTGATGGAATTGTATATCTCTGACCATCCCTTAGATTGCTTGACGTGTTCTGCCAATGGCGATTGCGAACTGCAAGACATGGCGGGGGCGGTTGGTTTGCGCGAAGTGCGGTACAAACCTGTCACCACGCATTTAGACGCAGTAAAAGACCAAAGCAACCCGTATTTTAGTTTTGACCCCAGCAAATGTATTGTTTGCTCGCGTTGCGTCAGAGCCTGTGAAGAAACCCAAGGCACTTTTGCCTTAACCATAGATGGTCGCGGTTTTGATTCTAAAGTGTCGCCCGGCCAAAATGAAGCGTTTATGGATTCTGAATGCGTTTCTTGCGGTGCGTGCGTGCAAGCGTGCCCAACTGCGACCTTAATGGAAAAATCGGTGATCGACCACGGTCAGCCCGAACACGCTATCGTCACCACTTGCGCGTATTGCGGTGTCGGTTGTTCATTCCGCGCTGAAATGAAAGGCGAACAAGTCATCCGCATGGTGCCGCATAAAGACGGCAAAGCCAACCACGGGCATTCTTGCGTTAAAGGCCGTTTTGCTTTTGGTTATGCCACCCATAAAGACAGTATCACTAAGCCAATGATTCGCGCCAGCATTAAAGATGCGTGGCAAGAAGTCAGCTGGGAAGAAGCCATCAACCATGCGGCTTCCGAATTAAAACGCATCCAAGCCAAATACGGCAAAGATTCTATAGGCGGTATCACCTCTTCGCGCTGCACCAACGAAGAAGTGTACATCATGCAAAAATTGATACGCGCAGGTTTTGGTAACAATAACGTTGATACTTGCGCCCGCGTTTGCCATTCGCCAACGGGTTATGGCTTAAAACAAACCTTTGGTGAATCTTCAGGCACACAAGATTTTGATTCGGTCATGAAAGCCGATGTCATTATCGTTATTGGCGCTAACCCAACAGATGGTCATCCGGTGTTTGGCTCGCAGATGAAAAAACGTTTGCGCCAAGGTGCAAAACTGATAGTCGTTGATCCACGCGAAATTGATCTGGTCAAAAACAGCCCGCACGTTACCGCCAATTATCATTTGAAATTACGCCCAGGCACTAACGTCGCATTAATCAATGCCTTCGCCCACGTCATCGTGACTGAAGGTTTAATGGATGAAGCATTTGTCAACGCCCGTTGCGATGTGGCCTCTTTCGCCAAATGGGAAACTTTTATCGCCCAAGAACAGCATTCGCCAGAAGCCACCGAAACCATCACAGGCGTACCCGCCAGCGAATTGCGCGCCGCAGCAAGACTGTATGCGACCGCCGACAATGCCGCCATTTATTATGGCTTAGGCGTTACCGAACACAGCCAAGGCTCAACTATGGTTATCGGCATCGCCAATATGGCGATGGCAACAGGCAATTTAGGCCGTGACGGCGTGGGTGTAAACCCCTTGCGTGGACAAAACAACGTGCAAGGCTCTTGTGACATGGGTTCATTCCCGCATGAATTCCCCGGCTACCGCCATGTCTCCGACCCTGCCACCCACCAATTGTTTGAACAAGCATGGCATGCGGAACTCAGCACCGAACCGGGTCTGCGTATCCCGAATATGTTTGATGCCGCGATGGACAAAAGCTTTATGGGCTTGTACTGCGAAGGCGAAGACATTGCCCAATCTGATCCAGATACCCAACACGTCCATTCGGCCTTACGCGCGATGGAATGCGTGATCGTACAAGATATATTCCTGAACGAAACCGCCAAATTTGCCCATGTGTTCTTGCCAGGTGCGTCTTTCTTAGAAAAAAATGGCACGTTTACTAACGCCGAACGCCGTATTTCGCCCGTGCGTAAAGTCATGACACCACTAGCAGGTTATCAAGATTGGGAAATCACCCAATTGCTGTCCAATGCTTTGGGTTATCCAATGAACTACAGCCACCCATCAGAAATCATGGCGGAAATTGCGGCGCTGACCCCTACTTTTAACGGTGTCAGTTATGAAAAAATTGATGAACTAGGCAGTATCCAATGGCCTTGCTACGATGATGCGTCTATCGGCACACCGATCATGCACGAACAAGAGTTTATGCGCGATAACGGCAAAGGTTTGTTTATGCTGACCCAATACGTTGCCACAGAAGAACGCGTCACGCCTAAATTCCCGTTGATCTTAACGACTGGGCGGATATTGTCGCAATACAATGTCGGTGCGCAAACCCGCCGTACCGATAACGTGGCTTGGCATTCCGAAGACCGTTTAGAGCTGCACCCGCACGATGCCGAAGACCGTGGCATTAAAACCGACGATTGGGTCGGTATCAAAAGCCGTACCGGTGAAACTGTATTGCGTGCCTTAATCACCGACCGTGTACAACCGGGCGTGGTTTATACAACCTTCCACTTCCCCGAATCGGGCGCAAACGTCATCACTACCGATAACTCGGACTGGGCGACTAACTGCCCCGAATACAAAGTGACGGCAGTGCAAGTCAGCAAAGTTAGCCAAACCTCAGAATGGCAAGCAAAATACTCGGCGTTTTCAGATGAGCAGCTTGACTTGCTGGAACAAGGCATCAGCAATGGCTAATGCGCGTAACTTGCGTAGCCCGGCGTGATGAAGGCCATGACCACTAACAGCCGCCGCGTGCATTTAAGAGGCGGCTGATAAGTGCAACCGTTATTATTGGATTTAGGCTGGCCCAGCTATCAGCAACGGCTTGTAGACCGTTGGCATGGCGGCCAGCTGTACCAAGAGCAAGACTATATCGCCGAAGAAGTGCCTATAGCCTTGCTTTACAACGGCACGCCCCATGTGGTGATGTTGGCGACCCCGACCAATCTGGAAGAATTTGCGCTAGGTTTTAGCATAACCGAAGGTATCATTAAAACCCCGCAGGAATTTTTGTCGGCGCGGATTTATAACCGCTCCAACGGCATTGAAGTCCACGTCAAAATCCCCGCAGAACGGCTGTCCTGTCTCGCCGATAAAGGCCGTAACCTAACTGGGCGCACAGGTTGTGGCCTGTGTGGCGCAACCACCTTAAAACAAGCCATGCGCCCAGCCAACGCGGTCAATGGCGATTTAAGCCTAAGCGCACAAACCTTAAGCCGCGCCTTACAAGACATCAAACACCACCAAACACTCAACCAACTCACTGGCTCAGTCCATGCCGCTGCGTGGGTAGAACCGGATTTAGGGGTGTTTGCGATCCGCGAAGACGTAGGCCGCCACAACGCCTTAGATAAGCTCATCGGCTTATTATTGCGTAGCGGTAAAAACCTAAGCGCGGGCTTTGTGCTGGTCACCAGCCGCGCCAGTTACGAATTAGTACAAAAAACAGCGAGTGTAGGCATTACCCTGCTCGCCGCCATTTCAGCCCCCACCGGTTTAGCCATACGCTTGGCGGATGAAGCCGGACTCACTTTGATTGGTTTTGCGCGTGATGACAAACATGTGGTTTACACCCATCCACACCGCCTAACCCATACCAACCCTTAACGTATACCACTATGAAAACTGAAACACTCATTAAAATGGCCAACAACATCGGTGAATTTTTTAATGCCGAAAGCAACAAAGAAGTCGCCGCAGAGGGCGTCAAAAAACATCTGCAACGGTCATGGGAACCCAGAATGCGCAAAGCCATTATTGCTTATCTTCAAGAAGATGGCTCGGGGCTTAGCGATATAGTCAAAATCGCCGTATCGCGCTTGGAATAAGCTAACTGCCGCGATCATCCTAGCCTTAACTCCCTCCCCTTAGCGGCATTCTACGCGGAATGCCGCAACCTCCTTAGAACCCGTACTTCCCTAGCCTTGGCGTAAAACGAGGGCTGCGTGTCATTGCAAAAATAGCGCAAAAGAGTAAATTAGTGTCTTGTTGTTTAGCCGCGCTCCGCGCACAGCTAACGACGAGCAACCATAAGAATAAATGCCCAAGGTGCGAATAATTAGCGCACACTTAGGTTTTAACAACTGGAGGATCCGATGAACACCCACCCTGATTACAGACAACAGCTAGTCACCGAACTGATTGCCCAAAGTGCCAAAATTGACCTGTTGGTCGTTAAGGCCCGCACAGAAGGCGACAACCCCCACGACGCACAAGAACTGGAAAACCTGCGCACCCAACAACGCGAAACCACCCGAAAACTGCACGCGCTAGAAGCCTTAGGCAGCAACACTTGGGAAAACATCGGCGACGGCGGCTAAGCGCAGTACAACGATTTTAGACGATGTACTCCCAGTTTCATGCACCTACCCAATAGCTGTGGCAATAGCGGCAGACCTGCGAGGTCTTAAAAACCTCGCAGGTCTTGATCTCGCCACTCATGACAAGTTACGGTTTCATAGCCGATACGGCAACGTCTAAAGCCGTTGCACTCCAGCTGTGGGCAGCGAGCCACACAGTGGTGATGTTGAATCCTAGGTTTTATGGGATAATCCCAAACAACTTCCACTTAAGGCAACTGCCATGACTTTTCCTACTATAGAATCGTTTGTCCGCAATGCACCCTTGGCCCGATTGCAACGCTTGCCGGGTGATACCTCCAACCTTATTTTAGCCAAACTCGAAGGCAATAATCCGGCGGGATCGGTTAAAGATTTGCCCGCGCTTAGTATGATTAAACATGCCGAAGCACGCGGCGAAATCAAACCCGGCGATCGTTTGATCGAAGCCACTAGCGGCAATACGGGGATTGCCCTAGCGATGGTCGCGGCGATTAAAGGTTATAAAATGACCTTAATCATGCCCGACAATATGAGTGACGAGCGCAAAGCCTCGATGAAAGCCTACGGTGCGGAAATTATCCTGACCCCTGCCGCTGGTAGCATGGAAGCGGCGATTGATTTGGCGCGGGCGATGGAAGCAGAAGGCAAAGGCCGGATTTTGGACCAATTTGGCAACCCCGACAATCCGCTGGCGCATTATGAAAGCACTGGCCCGGAAATTTGGCAGGATACCCACGGCAAAGTCACCCATTTTGTCAGCGCAATGGGGACTACCGGAACAATTATGGGGACTTCGCGGTATTTGAAAGAACAAAATCCGGCGATACAAATCGTCGGCGTGCAGCCGGAAGGTGACTCTAAAATCCCGGGCATCCGCCGTTGGCCCAAGGAATATTTGCCCAAAATTTACCAGCCGGAACGGGTAGACCGGATCATTGATATGGATCAAGCCTCGGCAGAAAAAGTCATGCGCTTATTGGCTTCAGAAGAAGGCATTTTTGCGGGAGTGTCATCGGGTGGCGCAGTAGCTGCGGCGTTGCGTGTTTCCCAAGAGGTTGAAAATGCGGTTATCGTGGTGATTATTTGTGACCGGGGTGATCGTTATTTGTCTACAGGCGTATTCCCTGCTTAATCCACCTTAGCCGCGCCAACCCTAAACAATTGTAGGTCGGGTTAGCGCTAGCGTAACCCGACGTAGACGGTTATCCACTGTTAAAACGGTTTTAGACCTTTTCCCGGTTTTATTGCCAACACGGCAACGTCTAAAGCCGTTACACTCCAGCTGGCTGTGCTTAACGGACGGTTTGGCTCCAATGCCTAGCGGCTGCACGTCGCCCCTATGGTTGTCCGCCACCTACTAAAGCGCGAAGAATGCCTAGGAGCTTAACCCATGTACAGGCATTTTTTCATGCTGGTGTTGCTGGCTATCAGCACGCAAACCGCCGCGTTCGCCCCGTTGTCCTTGCAGATCCAAACCATCACCACCGCCAACTGGCATATCGATGGCATTCAATTGAGCTTTAACGAAGCCCGTCAACTTCAGCTCACTATCCGGCAAATCCGCTTGCCCAAACCTTTTGACGAGCTGACGCTGGTCAATATCCGCTGTGCCAAATTCAGTTGGCAAGGCCAAACCATCTCTTGCACACAAGGGCGTGCCAGCGTCCATTCGGCGCGTTGGCAATCGCCGTCCGCACAGTTTTTTGTAGAAATCCACCCGCAGCATAGCCGCATTAGCCTCAGCCATTTACGTTTGGCAGGTGGCGATGTCGCCTTAACACTGAACGCGCAAGGCCCGCAATGGCAGTTATCGCTCAGCGCGACCGGGCTGGATACCGTGTTAATGCAAAAGCTAGCGGGCGGGGCGGTCATGCCCACCAGCGCAGGCCATAGCGATGTCAAACTGTTGGCATCGGGCAATGGCGCACAGTTGGAAAAGTTTAGTTTGACGGCAAGCGCACACAACATAAGCGCACAATCGCCAGACGGTCGTTATGCCTGTGAAAACATGACGCTGACCATGCTGGTAAACGGGCAATACCGAAATACGCGTTGGCATTGGCAAAACCAAACCACAGTGACCGAAGGCTCGTTGTATCTCGAACCGCTGTTTTTGGCGGCACAAGGTCGGGGCTTAAGTTTGGCGGCAGCAGGTGTTTGGGATCCGCGCCTAAAAACCGTGGCGATACCGCTGTTTACTTATCAGGATCAGGCGTTGACGCTGAGCGGCGACGCTTTGGTCGATGGCAAACAAACGCTTAAGCTGGCGAACGCCCATGTCGCGCTACAAAGCAACGATCTCCGGCAAAGCACCGAACGGTATTTACAGCCGTTTTTAACGGCAACGGCTGAGGATGGCATCAGTTTTGGCGGTCGTTTAAACGCGCAGTTTTCGATAGCCAATAATGCCTTGCAAACCGTTACGGCTATCCCTACGCAGGTGCTGATTAACGATAGCGCCGGGCGTTTCCAATTGCTGGGCGGTCAGGGTGTGATCCATTGGTCGGCAGACGAAAAGTTTGCAATCCCGTCAAAATTTGCTTGGCAACACTTACAACTGTATCAAATCCCTGTAGACTCGGCGGAACTGGTGTTTTTAACCCGCGCCCATCAGGTTAAGCTCGTGCAGCCCGCGCGGTTGCCTGTTTTTGGCGGACAGCTTGCGGTTAAGCGTTTTGCGTGGCAAAGCAAAGCCGGACAAGAATCGGCCTTTTATTTTGTCGGCGATATGCAGGCCTTGTCGCTCAGCCGCATCAGCCGCGCCTTACACTGGACACCGTTGGCAGGCACGCTCAGCGGTACTATTCCTAGTGTGGCTTATCGGCACAACACCCTGCACTTGGGCGGGGCATTAACGGTTAAGGTGTTTACGGGCGAAGTGTCGCTCACCGACCTGCAAGCGAGTGATTTATTCGGGGCTGCACCGCAATTTTCTGGCGATATTGCCATCAACAAACTAGATTTGGCACAGCTGACCTCTACTTTTGCCTTTGGCAATATGACCGGGCAATTGTCGGGTTATGTACGGGATTTAGTGATGTCGGACTGGCAGCCCGTGAGTTTTGAGGCGTGGTTAGGCACGCCTAAAGGCGACAACTCCCGTCACCGCATCAGCCAAAAAGCCGTTAAAAATATCGCCAGTATTGGCGGTGGCGGGGCAACGGATATTCTGTCCAGAAGTTTTTTAAACCTGTTTGCAAGCTTTGGTTATGACCAAATCGGTTTAGGCTGTGTGTTGTTAAACGGGGTTTGCCAACTGTCCGGGGTGTCGGCAACACCTGAGGGTTACGCCATTATTACGGGTGGCGGTCTGCCTAGAATCAACGTAATCGGCTATAATCCGCGTGTTGATTGGCAGGTATTGCTGGAACGGTTAAACCGTATTTCAACATCGGACAACCCACAAATTAAATAACGGAGACGATGATGAGAAATGTAACGGTTTTAAGCGTGTTACTGTTGACGGCGTGCGTCACCATTAATATTTATTTTCCTGCCGCTGCTGCTGAAAAAGCGGCGGACGAGATTATCCAAGACATCCAAAAACTGGTGCCGCCGCCCGTGCCCAGCAAACCCAAAGCCAGCTTATCCGATTGGCAAAGCACTATCGATACCGCGCTGGCTTGGGTGATTAGCCCGGCACAGGCGGAGGCGGCGGACTTAAGCTTGGCGAGTCCAGAAATCAGCAAGCTACGCGCGACAATGGCAACGCGTTTTGCCGCCTTGCAGCCGTTTTATGCGGCCGGATTTATTGGCATTCAAGCCGATGGCCTGTTGGCGGTCAGGGATGTCCCCTTAAAAGACAAAAACCAAGTGGCGAAGCTGGTTGCCGCTGAAAATAAAGATCGCTTGCAGTTGTATCAGGCGATTGCCAATGCCAACGGGCATCCCGATTGGGCAAACCAAATCAAGGCCACTTTTGCCGAACGCTGGGTCAATCATGCCCGCGCGGGCTGGTGGTATCAATCCTCAGGAAGTTGGACACAAAAATAACATGGCGCAAAGAAAAAGAACCCGTAAACCCTTACCCGACACCCCCGTAGCAGTCACTATTGAATCCTTGGCCCATGATGGCCGTGGCGTTGCCCATGTAGATGGCAAAGTGGTCTTTATAGACGAGGCGTTGCCGGGCGAAGCCGTCGAGTTTATTTACACCGAAGTCCGTAAAGATTTTGCCGAAGGCAAAGTGGTAAAGCTGTTAAGCCGCGCGGCTGACCGTGTTGATGCCTTATGCGCACATTATGGCGTGTGTGGCGGATGCAGTTTCCAGCATGTTGAAGCCGCCGCGCAAATCCGCATTAAGCAAGAGTTGTTGGCGGAGCAATTTAAACGCATCGGCAAAGTCGAACTGACCGAAAGCTGGCCCGCGATGACTGGCCCGCATTGGGGCTATCGGCGTAAAGCGCGGATGGGGGTTAAATATGTGGCGAAAAAAAATCGGGTGTTGGTGGGGTTTAGAGAACGTCGGCATCCGTATTTGGCGGAAATTGACAGTTGTGTGGTGATGCACCCGCTGGTCGGTACTAAGCTCTTGGCTTTAGGCGAGATGATCGCGGGTTTGACCATACGCGAAAAAATCCCGCAAATTGAAGTGGCGATAGGCGACCACGATTGCGTGCTGGCGGTGCGCGTACTGGAGCCGCCGACCGCCGAAGACATCGAACGGATGCGCAGCTTTGCCCACACCCACGGTATCAGCCTGTGTTTGCAGCCTAAAGGCCCGGACACGATAGTGCCGCTGCCTGGCGAACCGGAAGTGATCCCGACTTATGCGCTGCCCGAACAAGGTTTGGAATTTAAGTTTAAGCCCGCGATGTTTACGCAAGTCAATTACGACATCAATCGGCAAATGATTAACCGCGTGTTGGAAACTTTAAACCTAAACGAAAACGACTCGGTGTTGGATTTGTTTTGTGGCTTGGGCAACTTTACCTTGCCGATGGCGAAATTTGCGGGCAGCGTGGTCGGGGTTGAGGGCGATTTGCCGTTGGTCAACCATGCCAGAGAAAACGCCCGTCACAATAACATCACCAATGTTGAATTTTATGCCGCCGATTTAAGCAAAGACATCAGCGACCAACCGTGGGCTAACCGTAAATACAACAAAATCTTGCTCGACCCTTCGCGGGCGGGCGCGTCGGAAGTCTTGCATCACCTAAAAAAATGGCGGCCCGAGCAGATTGTTTATGTGTCGTGCAACCCGTCCACCTTGGCGCGGGATGCGGGTATTTTGGTCAATGACTTAGGCTATAAACTGGTCAAAGCCGGGGTGATGGATATGTTCCCGCAAACCGGGCATGTGGAATCGATGGCTTGGTTTAGCCGATAGCTGTTCAGCATCAGTATCTGCACAAGTCACAAAGTGCCTTCTCCTTCAGGAAGAAGGTTGATTTAACTGATTGCTTTACATACCCCACTTGAGGGAGAGGGGCTTAGATTGGGGTTGGATACAGAGTAACTCATTTATCCAGTAAAAGCGGTTATGACAGTGTACTATCGGATTGATTGCCGACAACAAGCGGTTACCCTGACAACAGCCAATGCTTTTAGATAAGCATAAATTTGTAAAAATACAAGGACGGCGGTAACATATTTTTAGTGGCAGATTTTCTTTTAAAATCAGCCACAAAATCACTGACTTTTCTGTTCCCGATTCCGCACGCTTACCTAGGATCCACTATGAAACCATCTACGCGCACCCTGCTTGGCACGTTTGCACTTGCCAGCGCATTATGCTCACCCCTTGTTTACGCTGGACCATACACAGCCTTGTATGTGTTTGGCGACAGTTTATCGGACAGCGGCAACGATGCCCTGATTACTGGCGGGCTAGTGCCTAGCAGCCCGCCTTATTATCCAGGCAGGTTTAGCAATGGCGAAAACTATGCCGACCAACTCGCTGACTTATTGGGACTGCCCTTAAGCGCCTCGCAATTGGGTGGCACCAATTACGCTTACGGCGGCGCAAGAACCGCTTATGTTGCGGCGGGACTGCCCCCTAGTGCCCAAAGCTTTAACCAACAAATCAGCGGCTTCACGAGCAGCCATGCCAGTACCGATGCCAATGCGCTATATACGCTTTGGATAGGTGCGAACGATATGTCGGACGTACTCATAGGCGCAAACCCTGCTGGCAGTCCAGGCAATTCGATTAATGTGGCGGTCTCAGGCATCGTCAACGCTATCCAAAGCCTTTATCTGCTGGGTGCAGAAAACTTTTTAATCCCTAATTTGCCTGATTTGGGCCTAGTACCCGAAGTGCTGGCTTTCGGTCCTGCCGCTAGTGCACAAGCCACTTTTTTAACCCAAACCTTTAACGCGACCTTAGCAAACGCACTCAACAGTTTAGCGCCGTTAAACCTAAACATTTTTCAATTCAACACTTTTTCTTTGCACCAAGCCATCATTAACCAACCTGGAAATTATGGCTTTAGCAACACGACCCAAGCATGTTATGACGGTTATGTTGATGGCTCGCCCTTACCCACAGGCACAACCCCGCCTACTGTTTGCGCTGCGCCTAACAGCTATTTTTACTGGGATTTTGAACATCCGACTGCCGCCGTACACCAACTTTTTGCCCAACAGATGTTCGAGCAAGTACCCGAGCCTAGCTCTATTTTACTGACGGTTTTAGGTTTGGGCTTACTAGGCTGGCATCAACGCCGTCCATTATCTAGCGCAACAGCTTAAACTGTCTAACCACTCAACAACGCAGGGCGCATCACCTGCCCTGCGCCACAGCTTTCGCCACCTAATACCCATCCACGCCATATTCGCTGCATAGCCCTAAGGCATAGGCGCGTAACGCTTCAAGCACTTCACTGTCCGCCGTGTCACTCAAGCTTTCCAGACGCGCCAAATAGTCGGTGATGCCACCCGCCAAGCGTTCCCTACAAAACCCTTGCCAACGAATTTTTTCATCTGCGGTCAGCGTGTCGGGATAATTGCGACCCTTATACCTAAACAGCATTTCTGCCAAACGCTTATCGTTAAATGTTAGTGCTAAGCTTGCCAATTGCCCAGTAGTTGCTGACCTGACTTTAGCCATTTTTGGCTTATCCGCCTCTGCAAAAAAACCACCGCTATAAATGCCTAAGTCGGGGTCATTACCCGCTGGGCTATTGTTTTCGCTAAACACAGCGGCGAGTTTTTCCGCCAAGCCTTGTACAGGCTTAATCTTGTCTCTATGGGATAGGCACAGCTTTAAATCAATCGCCAGCCGCTGCGCGTCTTCGGGTTTAATCACCGATAAGGGCGCCAATACTGGGCAACGGTTGATATGGACGGTTTTTAGGGGAATCCGCGCCACGCCTTCGGGCAAATCGGCAGTTGCCGTAAACAATCGGTATTGGATTTCGCTGACGGGTAAGGTCAATAAGGGTTCAGGATCCACCGACAAATCATAAACAATCACGCCATTCGGATTCGTTGGGTGCTTACACAAAGGCAAGATGATCGCGAGGTTATGTTTTGCCGAAGCATAACGGCCTGAGATATGGACCAAGGGCTGGTAACTGCCCAGTTGCAACAATGCCGACACTTGCGGTTTAAAGCGATGGGTCATCAGAAATTGGAACAATTTGGGCTGTGCTTGTTTGACCAAACGCGCGATACCGATAGTGGCATAAACATCTGATAGCGCATCATGCGCGGACTCATGGGCAATGCCGTTGGCAACCGTCAGTTGGTCTAGCTTTAAGCTAGGCTTGCCGTCATCAGTTCTAGGCCAGTTAACACCATCAGGGCGTAAAGCGCGTGCCGCCCGCACGACATCGATAATGTCCCAACGGGAATTGTTGTTCTGCCATTCCCGCGCATAGGGGTCATAAAAATTGCGGTACAAGCAATTGCGCGTGACTTCATCATCAAAACGCAAATTGTTGTAACCTAAGGTGCAAGTATTGGGCTGGGCGAGTTGTTGGTGAATGTGCGCGATAAATTCAGCTTCGCACACGCCTTTGGCTAAAGCCAGTTGTGGGGTGATGCCTGTAATTGCACAGGCATCAGGATTGGGCAAATAATCGGGGCTAGGTTTGCAGTAAATTAACAGAGGATCATCGATGACATTAAAATCCGCATCCGTGCGCACCCCTGCAAACTGGACGGGGCGATCGCGCTGGGGATCCAGGCCAAAGGTTTCGTAGTCATGCCAATAAAAGCTGGCGACTGCGCTGCTATTTGATGGCAACTAACGCCCTCAACACATCTATACGGCTAATCACACCGACAAATTTGCCGTCTTCAAAGACCGGAAAACTGCGTACTGGTGACTTTTTAAAATTTTCCGCCAAATCGACGATGCTGGATGAAGCATCGACACTAATGGTTTCGGTCGTCATATACTCGCCTACTTTGCCGCTCATACCTTGGTTGTAAACACTTTCCAAAAACACCCTCATGCCGTCTTTTTCTGAAAACATGCCTATCAAGTGACCTTTGCTGTCCACCACTGGAGCGCAGGTAATTTTGTGGTCCAATAATTTTTTTATCGCATCGATGACATTGGTGTCTTCGGTCAATGTCACCAAGCGTGTAGCCATATAATCGGCCACGGTAATTTTAGCTAACATAATGAACTCCTTTGTTATTATTGTGGATGTTCTTTAGTGCGTATCAGCCTTGATTGAGTTGCGCTTCGGCATCCAATTTTTTTCTTTTGTCACATTTTTCCACACAAACGCATTCGGCCTTATTCATGCCTCCTCCGCATGAGCCTTTAATGGCGCGACGGCCAAAAATCACCCCAATTGCCATGATGCCTATGACAACCAACATCACTACAAACGTTATCAAAAAATAAGTCATCGTAACACCTCGTTTTGCCGCTTAGGATTAATGCAAGCATTGCACCCTTAGCTGGCGGTCGTTAATAAAAAAGGCTACTCACTTAAAGCGGGACTGAGGAGCCGTTGGCTGAGCGGAGCCGTTGGCTGAGCGGAGCCGTTGGCTGAGCGGAGCCGTTGGCTGAGCGGAGCCGTTGGCTGAGCGGAGTCGAAGCCAGCGGCGGGATTCGACTCCGCTCAGCGAACAACACCCAAACTGTCCCAGCTTAAAAGGGAAGCCATAAAATATAAGTATAGGACTTTTTAACCGTAATCCATAACGAAAAAAAACGAGGATCAGCACCGCCAATCCTCGTTTCTAGTTACGCCCAAACCGCAGCGCAGATGGTTTTAGCTGTTAGCCGCCGAAGTCGTCTAACATGATGTTTTCAGGCTCTACACCATTTTCCACCAACATATTGATTACAGAAGTATTCATGATTGGCGGGCCGCACATGTAAAACTCGCAATCTTCTGGGGCTGGGTGGCTTTTAATAAACTCATTAAAAAGCACGTTATGGATAAAGCCTTTGTAGCCATCCCAATTGTCATCGGGTAATGGGTCAGACAAAGCCACATGCCAAGTGAAGTTTTCATTTTCACGCGCCAACATGTCGAAATCTTCTACATAGAACATTTCACGTTTGCTACGTGCACCGTACCAGAAAGTAATTTTGCGTTTGGACTTCAACCTTCTTAACAAGTCGAAAATGTGTGAACGCATAGGGGCCATACCGGCACCACCACCGACAAACACCATTTCCGCTTCGGTGTCTTTTGCATAAAACTCGCCGTAAGGGCCAGAGATAATACATTTATCGCCTGGTTTTAAGCCGAAGATGTAGGAAGACATGATGCCTGGCGGCACGGTATCGGGTGCGCTTGGCGGTGGCGTAGCAATACGCACGTTCAGCATGATTTCTTTTTCTTCGGGGTAACTCGCCATCGAGTAGGCGCGTAGCGCAGGTTCTTTCACTTCAGACACATAACGCCACAATTTGAACTTGTCCCAATCTTCACGGAAACGTTCTTCTACGGCAAAATCGCTGTATTTAGAAACGTGTGGCGGACATTCGATTTGAATATAACCACCTGCGCGATAATTGATGGCTTCGCCTTCAGGCAAATCTAAAACCAGTTCTTTAATAAAGGTTGCCACGTTATTGTTGGACTTAACGGTGCATTCCCATTTTTTAACACCGAACACGTCGTCTTCGACTTCAATGCTCATATTGTGTTTGACAGAAACTTGGCAAGACAGACGTTCGCCATGTGCCGCTTCACGTTTGGTGATGTGGGTCAACTCAGTCGGCAAGATTTCACCGCCGCCAGAATGCACGACCACGCGGCATTGTGCGCAAGTACCACCGCCGCCACAGGCTGATGACACGAACAAACCGTTGTCAGCCAAGGCGGTTAAAAGTTTTGAACCCACGGGTACATGAATTTTCTTTTCATTATTGATCAGGATCTCAACATCCCCTTCTGCGACCAATTTGCTTTTCGCACCGATGATGACAAACACCAAGGCAATAACAAACGCCGTAAAAATGATGATCCCTAATAGAATTTCCAGCATTACTCTACCTTCTTAAAGTTGGATTCCAGAGAAAGCCATGAAGCCAAGCGACATCAGACCTGCGGTGATAAAAGTAATGCCCAAGCCTTGCAAACCGGCTGGAATATCACTGTATTTAAGTTTTTCGCGCACACCCGCCATAACGGTAATAGCTAATGCCCAGCCCAAACCACTGCCGACACCATAAGTGACGCTTTCGCCAAAGTTATAATCGCGTTCGATCATGAACAAACTGCCGCCTAAAATCGCGCAGTTTACTGTAATCAGCGGCAAGAACACGCCTAAAGCGTGGTACAAAGCCGGAAAGAACTTATCTAAGATCATTTCCAAAATTTGTACTAAAGCCGCGATCATACCGATACAGCTTAACAAGGCCAAAAAGCTTAAATCAACGCCGGTGATGCCTATCCAAGACAAGGCGTCTTCTTTCAATAAAGCATGGTAAACCACGTTATTGGCAGGTACGGTAATCGCTTGCACCACCATAACCGCCACACCCAAGCCCATTGCCGTGGCAATTTTTTTGGATACCGCGATAAAAGTACACATGCCTAAGAAAAACGACAGCGCGAGGTTCTCAATAAATACCGCTTTTACAAATAAACTAATATAAGCTTCCATTAGTGATGTCCCCCTTCACCATGAGCAATCGACATGATTTTATACTCTGATTTTTCCGCTTGGCCTGGTTTCCATTGACGAACGCCCCAGATAATCAAACCAATAATAAAAAATGCGCTAGGTGGCAATAACATCAGACCGTTAGGATCATACCAACCACCGTCTTTGACTAATTTGAACACTTCGATGCCCAGCAATTTGCCTGAGCCTAAAGTTTCCCTAAAGAAAGCTACGATAATCAAAATCAAGCTATAACCCAAACCGTTACCGATACCGTCCATAAAGCTTTCTAACGGCGGGTTTTTCATCGCATAGCCTTCAGCACGGCCCATAACGATACAGTTGGTGATAATCAAACCCACAAAAACCGATAATTGCTTGCTGACATCATAAGCAAACGCTTTTAGGATTTGATCCACCACGATAACCAATGACGCAATAATGGTCATTTGCACAATAATCCGAATGCTGCTGGGAATGTGGTTTCTGATCGCACTGATTGCCGCACTTGAAAATGCCGTCACCAAGGTTAAAGCCAAAGCCATAATCAGTGATGTGGACATTTGCGAAGTCACCGCCAAGGCCGAACAAATACCCAACACCTGCAAGGTGATGGGATTGTCGTTGACTAAAGGCGTGACTAATACTTTTTTTGTTTCATCATTTAATACTGCGCTCATGACTTAGCCCCTTTAACAGTTCTTACTTTCTTTAAATACGGCGCAAAACCTTCTTCACCCATCCAGTATCTAACCAGATTGCTGACACCATTGCTGGTTAAAGTTGCACCTGCTAAACCGTCCACTTGGTATTGCGCACCTGGTTTGCTGGTATCCACTGAGCCTTTGATTAAGGCTAACGCTGGTTCACCAATATCCGCTTCGGCAATCAAGCCTTTTTCTAAAGAAGGTTGGTCGGTTTCGGCATAGACTTTTTTGCCTTTCCACAACGCGCGCCAGTTAGGGTTGACCACTTCACCACCCAAGCCCGGAGTTTCGGCTTGGTCATAAAAGTTGATGCTTTGGACAGTTTGACCGTCGGCATCCAACGATAAAAAGCCATACAAAGTAGACCATAAGCCATAACCATGCATAGGCAAAATAATCGATTTGGTCACGCCGCCTTCTTTAACGATAAACACTTTGGCATATTTCGCTTTCACACGGATATGGGCAATGTCTTTGTCTTTAGGAATCGCAACATTTTGCGCAGGATCTTTTGCCGCCTTGCGTTGGTCAAATTCGTCGGCATTGATGTTGTCAACGTAATCACCCGTTGCCAAATCAACGACTTTTGCTTCGATTTTGTCGGCAAACGCAGAATCAACATTCGTGCCTTCTTCCAACAAACCCGCCACATCGAGAATGTTTTTCTTCATGTCGGCAGCTTTGTTGCCCACTTGCAGGGGTTTTAAGGCAACCGCAGCAAAGGAAACCAACACCGCACAAACCAAGCACAAAGAAACCGCGATGGCGATGGTTTTTTCCAAGCTATCGTTACCTAAGGCAAGCACCTTGTCGCGATAAACTTTAAATTTTTGGTAGTTTTCGTTCTTGTCCAGAGCCGCACAAAGACCGTTTAACGGGTTACTGGATTGTTTATTTTCAAGCATGACGTTTCATCCTTCTTCTGATATTGGCCTGAATAACGAAGTAATCTATCGTTGGCGCAAACATGTTGGAAAACAAAATTGCCAGCATAATACCTTCTGGAAACGCCGGATTGACTACACGGATTAACACCGTCATACCACCTACCAAGATCCCGAACGCCCAACGCCCAGCGTTGGTCATAGCGGCACTGACAGGGTCGGTTGCCATATAAACCATACCAAAAGCAAAACCGCCCATGGTCAAATGCCAATACCAAGGCACTGCAAACATAGGGTTGGTGTCGCTGCCGATCACATTAAACAATACCGAGGTTGCCACCATGCCTAAAAACACACCGCCCATAATGCGGTAAGAGGCAACGCGGGTATACAACAGAAAAGCTGCGCCTAGCAAAATTGCCAAGGTAGAGGTTTCGCCCAAGCAGCCTGGTTCAAAACCGAAAAAGCTTTGTACCCAGCTATAGTTGGCTGCATAAACCGCATCCAAACCACCGTTAGCGGCAATCCCTAAGGGCGTAGCACGCGTGTAGCCGTCAACAGCAACCCAGATAGAGTCACCTGTCATAGACGCAGGATAGGCAAAATATAAAAATGCCCGGCCTGTTAACGCAGGGTTTAAAAAGTTTTTGCCAGTACCGCCAAAGACTTCCTTACCGATAACAATACCGAAAGAAATGCCCAAACCGACCTGCCATAAGGGCATATCGGGCGGCATGATTAAGGCATACAACATCGACGACACCAAAAAGCCTTCGTTGACTTCATGGCCGCGCACCGTTGCAAACAACACTTCCCACACACCACCGACCGCTAAAGTGGTGATGTAAATAGGCAAAAAGTACAACGCGCCATGGACAAAGTTAGAGAAGGGATTCATCGGGTTGTAACCGAAGATCATCATCGGGATGCTGCGCCAATTGGCAATCTTCTCTAAACCCATCGACTCCATAGCCAAATTGGCTTGGTAGCCGGTGTTGTACATCGCCATCAACACGCAAAACAATGTGGCGATCACCACAAAAGTCATGGTCCGTTTGAGGTCGTTGCCGTCACGGACGTGCGTAGTGCCGCGTGTTACATCAGAGGGTGTATAAATGAAAGTATCTACCATCTCATAGAGACCGTAATACTTCTCTAAGCGGCCGCCTTTTGTAAAATGCGGCTCTATGCTATCTAAAAATTCTCTAGCCGACATTATCCTTCCTTCTCGATTTTAGTTAAATTCGCGCGTAGCACAGGACCGAAGTCATGTTTACCTGGATCCACAAATGTAAATAAGGAGACATCTTCTTCATCCAGCTCAAGGCAGCCTAATAATTGGGCTTGGTCTGAATCACCGATGACCAATGACTTCAATAACGGGGTAGGCAAAATATCCATCGGCATAACAGTTTCGTAGATGCCTACGGGTACGATGGCCCGGTTACTGCCGTTTTTATCGGTCGTGAGCGGAAACAGTCGGTTATGCTTACGGTCTACACTAGAAGTGTATACGTTCAGTGCCGAGTATTTGTCTTTACCAGCGACAATCCAGCCAAACAATTCACGCGCACGGCCTTCTTGCAGAGCCGACACTTGGTTGTTATAGCAGCCTAAAAATGCCGCCCAATCAGCAGCTGTATGACCGTACAAAACCGAACCGGAAATGACGCGGTTTTCCACATCATCCTGCAATTCACCCGCCACCAAATCGTCGGTGTTCGCACCAACGCGGGTACGCACTAATCGTGGGTTTTTAACGGTAGGGCCTGCTAATGAAACCACGCGCTCTACGCTTAATCTGCCTGACGTAAACAACGCACCGATGGCGATAACCGCTTGGTAATCCAAATACCATACCGATTTGTTGATATTGACCGCATCGATAAAGTGGATATGGGTACTCGGCAAACCCGCAGGGTGCGGGCCGCCAAACTCAGCGACAGTAGCAACATTGCTGACCGCAAAATCAGCACCTGTGGCTTTACACACATAGGTTTTGCCTTGGGTCAGCTTGGCGATGACCGCCAAACCGTTGTTAAAATCGTTGGCACGCGCACGGATGATAACCGCAGGATCAGCTGCCAAAGGCCGCGTATCGATAGCAGTTACAAAAATAGAGCTGGCTGTGCCGTCTACTGCCGGCGTTTTGCCGTAAGGGCGTGAACGCAAGCTATTCCATAAGCCCGATGCCAGCAAGTTGTCCTTAACCTGTTCTGCGCTAAGGCCGCTTAACTCGGACTCTTCATAACGCGCAAACGTTACTTCATCAGCACCTTGCAGTTCAATGACCACCGATTGCAAGGCACGTTTTGCGCCACGGTTAATGGCCTTGACGACACCCGCACCTGGCGACGTGAACACAACACCCGGATTTTTTTTGTCGGTAAAGAGGGCTTGACCGAGTTTAACGGCATCCCCTTCTGTGACCAACATAGTAGGTTTCATCCCTACATAATCCGTACCTAAAATAGCAACCGAACGGATCGGATTGCCTTCTTCAATGACTTGTTTAGGACCACCCGTAATCGGCAGGTCTAAACCCTTTTTAATTATAAATTGCATAGTTGAAGCCTACTCTCCCAAACAAGTTGCGGCGAAACCATCCCCCTGTTCCAAACACTCAAAACAAGAGGCGCATTAAGACGTAAAACATTGGCATTACACCACAAAATCGATTTTTCCTCAATGCCGTATTTAGTTGTTAATGTATCTACTGAACGATAATGGTAAGGCCGGGCAAGCACAAAAAGCCCTAAAAAATTGCCGAAAAAGCCAGTGTGGGTAGCCACTTTAAGGAGAGAAATGGGGATTTTAGCCTAGCAATGCGCTAAGAAGAGACGATGGGAAACGCGAAATTGTGCAACTGGAAATGCACTGGCACACAGCCTATAAACCGGGGATAACTTTAGCCAAACACTTTGCGGATTAGCGCTCTTGCTCTATAGCCAAGGCCATAGCCAAAAACTTGATCAACACCATAGCCGCCTGTTGATGGTTAGCACCTACCGCCACCACGCCGTCTTCATGCCCTAACATGGTAAACACAGGTGTTTCTTGCAAACGTCCGCTAGCCAACAATTGCTCAACGGCAAGAGCCATCGCGACCGTACCGTAAGGCACGTCGGCAGTGGTATGGGGCAAATCCAAGGTGTGGCTGTGTCGCCAGATTTCGGGGCTGTGGACATGAATCACCGCCTGTATCTGCGGGTCATGCTGATAAATGCTGGCATGGGTCAGCGCTTCAGAAGACGGCTTGATAGAGCCTTTGGATTCTAATAAATTTTGCCTAGGATCGGCACCGACCACCCAGCTGAATTGGTCGGAATCCAACCAAGCCAAATGTCCCGTTTGCGTGCCGCTAACAATAAATTGCTGCCCTCCTGGCACACGCTGGCTAATATTGCCAAAACCCAAGTTATCATATCGCGCGGGATCTTGCCCTATCAGCTGCAAGCGGAACATCACGGCACGCCATGCGTTCATTTCCGTTAGCGGCATAGGCCAAGCCACCGCTTGCTGGCTATGCGACAACTGATATTTGATGACCCCTTCTTGTTCTTGCATACGCGTATCGCCGCACTACCCGATTAAGCCTGGGCGGCAACCAATGCCGACAATACCTCTTGCAGGTGGTTTTTGACTTTCACTTTGCGCCAAACACCCACCAATACCTGTTGCGGGTCGATAAGAAAAGTGCTGCGCTCTATGCCGCGCACCTCACGACCATACATACTCTTTAGCTTTATCACATCAAACAGCTGGCAAACACTTTCATCCTCATCCGCCAACAGTTCAAACGGCAAGTCTTGCTTGCACTTAAAGCCTTCATGCACACGCACACTATCGCGGGACACGCCCAAAACCACGGCATTTAACGCCGTCAATTCGGCATACGCATCCCGAAAAGCCTGGGCTTCTTGGGTACAGCCAGGGGTGTTGTCTTTGGGATAAAAATAAAGGATCACATAGCAGCCCTGATAATCAGCCAACTCTAGGGTTTTGCCGCCTGTAGACGACGCAGAAAAATTAGCCACACTTTGGCCTAGCTCGAAAGTAGCCATAAACAATCCTAACGCTTGATGGGTTCAAGGATGGCATCGATGTTCAACTGGTCGCAAAAATCTAAAAATTCTTCGCGAAGCGAGAGCAGATGCAACTGGGGAGGGATTAAAATGACAAATTTTGTCGAAAACACGGGGGTTTGGATATACGGCGCCTGATAAGAACTGCCGGTAATCTCTTCAATATCAATATCGCGATCCAACAAAAAGGAAGCGATAGACTCAACGACGCTGTCCTTGTCTAGGGAGATGGTCTCTAACGAGTAAGGTACGCATTCCTTGGCCTTATCCTTGTCCTTAGATTCGGGCCGCAAGCAATGGACTTTTATTTCCAAGCGCTTCTGGATGTTTTCCAGCGTATGCTCAAACTTGGCAATTTGGTTCCAATTGCCCTGGACCAACAAATAAGCGGCAGCAGACACGCCCAGACGGGATGATCTTATTTCCAAAATAGTGCAGTTACAATCCCGAACTGCGGGCAATATTTCGCCAATAAAATTGATCTGATGGCTGCCTAAAACAGTAATGGCTAGTTGCATGGTAATCTTAAGAAAGTTTTTGGGGCAGTTTAGCATCAATCACCAATAAACTTTACGAACATTAAGATTTATTGGGATTAAAATAGACAATTATCTTCGTCACCATGCCCTTAAGGCATAAGCGACCAAGCAAAACAGACAGCAATATTTACAGCATAGCCTAAATTTTAAATTTTGCCAGCCGTAGACACTTAAGCTTTTTTAACAACCCGCATGAGGGCGGAAACGCCCGCACTTACCGATCCCATTATGACCAAAAAACAAAAATTTAAACGGAATGGCTTTACCGCAGACTTTAATAGCCAGGAAGATGATTTTATTTTAGCCGACCTAGACAAGATTTGGGACGAAAAAGACCCACATCCAGAACCATTAGGGCATTTCCATGACGATGATGAAATCATCGACAGCTTGCTGGCGCACACTGATTTTAACACCGCTGACGCACAGAAAGAAGCAGTGGATACGTTAGGTGAACATGCTGTTGACGCTATAGACCTAGGTGACGACGACTTGTATACCGACCAATGGGCGAATGTAGGCGCAATTACGCCGGAAACCCCCAGCACAGAAACCGACGACACCCAAATCACTGAACACGATGCGATAGACCTATTGCTGGAAGAAACAGGCTTTGCAGCGGCTAACGAACCCCATCTCCAACAGCCCGAACCACACTACCTTGACGTACCCGACACGCAAACACCCACGCCAGCGGCAAGCCCAAACGACCCAATAGCCGACGACAGCGCAGACCTGTTTTCCGCATTCACCCCCACGCACACAGACGACACCCCGTTATTCGTTGATGAGAAAGACGAACTGCCACCCAAAGCTAACGACTCACCTGCAAGCCCCGCCAACCACTATGGCAACGGCGCCCCCAAAACCAAGCTAGTAACTTACGCCGCCTTAGGCGTAGCGATTGTCGCCTTAATTGCCAGCAGTGCCTTGGCAGCCCTGCTCTACAATGCGCAAACCAAGCTCTCAAAGCTCACCGCATTGGTGTCCATCCTTGAAGAAGACATGAGCAATTTGTCCGAAAAAGCAGCCATCGCCCAGCCCCCCCAACCCGTCCCTAATGCAGTCATACCGCCGCCATTAAGCAGCTCTGCTACTACCATCGCCAACCCCGAACCACCTATTGCAGCACCAACCGCTGCCCCCGCAGCCCCGCAAAAACCAACTGTACACACCACAAAACAGCGTGCGCAAACCCCTAAATCCAGCCCGCGCCCTGTTGTCATCACCAAACGGCTAGCTCCCCACAATCAGCCACGGCTTACACCACTGCCCAAAAGCACCCGCACAACCAAAAAACCAAGCCCTACAGCGTCTTGGTCGGTACAATTAAATAGCTATAAAACCTTTAATGATGCCAAAAATAAAGCGGCAAAATTACAGCAAAAAGGCATCCCTGTTAAAGTGTTTGCCAGCAAAACCCAAGGCTACCAGCTCAGGGCGGGCAACTTCCAAAGCCTACAGCAAGCCAACAGCTACCTTGCCAAACTAAAAAAATCCCAACGCTTAACGGGCACCGCTGTCGCCAACCGTTAATCGCCTTGTAGGCTGGAATAAGCCGCTTTGAGAGATAGCGAAAAGTGGCGTTTTCCGGCAAATCGTGGGCGAGTCGCGCAGGAAACGCCCGTTTTCACTCTCGTTCAAACGGCCTTATTCCGGCCTACATTTCTATAAAAATCTTGCTGGAGCAAAACGGCTTTAGACGCTTTACTCGACGCACGGCAATGTCTAAAGCCATTGCACGCCATGCCCCCGCCCATTAATACCTGACAACCCTGTAGGCCGATATAAGCGAATGCGAAAAGCGGTGTTTCCAGCAAACCGTCGGCAAGGCGGATGCCAATCAGGCTACTCCAAATCCATTAAATACACGTCCTCAATTAATTTTTTCTCAGCTGGGCTAAGAAAAATCCGCAAATAACTTTTCCCCTTAGCCTGCGCCTCAGCGGTAGGCGCACAACCCCCCTCGGCTAGCTGGCGCACACTGGCACGGCGTTCTTCCTTACGGCGGTTAAACGGCGGGCAATCAACAGGATTGTCTATAACATACGCCAACCATTCCGCTGAGCCGTACTCATAAGGCACCCTACGGCGGTCTGACAGGTTTTGGCTAACGGGCGAACTTTGCAGATTTTTTCTTAAGTCAATGATGTTCATGTTCTTCCTCTTACACGCACAAGGCAGATATTCAGTCTAGTACCATTAATATAGAAGATGTTTTAATAAAATACAAAATTAGCCTCACCCGCTCAGCAAAAACAGCGCATAACAGCATTAGCCGTTGCGGCTCACTCCTTCCTCAGTTAAGCCAGCATTTCTACAGCGCAAGCGAACTCAGGCTAAGCCATCACCAGCCCCTCCTTGCCGAAATAACGCTGCACTGCTTAACTATGGGCCACAGCACACGCCAGTGCAACACCTCTGAACCCGCAGACTTGCAGCGGTAATAATTCACACACTAGCAACAAAACACCCTGTCTAGCCGCTTAGACTACCCTTTTTTTTGTATTATTAATGTCAGGTGCTATAATCTTGACACCTGTTCTTATTACAGGGTTTCAGCCTCTGAACCAACAGGGTTGATTTTTAAATGTCTCAAATAGCTTTAGTTGTAGAGGATTGAAATTCAGATGATCTTGTCATACTTAAGGCTTGCAATTTTTTAATAATCCGTTAAAGTGTCCATTCAGAGTTTGAACCCCCTTCAATGCCCTCAACAAGGGTTATTTCAATTAGCTAAGGAAATAATTATGTCTTTAAATAAAAAACTTTTAGTGCTGGCCATTGCCAGTGCGTTTTCTGGCGCATCGCATGCAGTTGTGGATTTAAACACAGCTGCAAACGGCGTTACTCCTTCGTTTGCATCAGAAGTGACTGTACCTAGCGGCGGCATTAGCATCAGCAACGCACAAGCAGCCCTTGAAGTAAGAGTCACTGCGGGTTTTGGCGTATCTTCATTGGCTATTCGCTTTATCCGTTTTGACTTCCCAGGCACCACCTTGGCAACTGCATTGTCTGGTGGCACAAATGGTGCTGGCGACTTTACACTAACGGACAAAGATAATGCGCCCATTATTGCTGCTGGCCCAGCTCCTTCGTTTACCGTGGTATCAGGTGGCAACGTAGGTGACAACTATGTCATCGTACAGGTCACTGCGGGTACACCAGCTGGTATTTTGCCCACTGACCGTTTTGTTTTCCGTCCAGCTTTTACTAATGGCGGCGTTGCTAAAAATGCTGTTAAAGCCACAACCAAAGACACCCAAACCATTAAATACGCTTTGTATGAATTTGGTGGCAATGCCAACACACAAGTCACTCCATTATCTGGCCCTGTAACTGGCAACTGGTATACTTGGACATCGGGTGTTACTGCATCTTGCGCTGCTTCAACTACCAACGCCAACAGAATTGACGCTACTAACGCCAAAAACTTCTTAGGCTCTAGCACAACTTTTTCTGATATTTTCGACCTGACAATCACTCGCAAAAATGGTGTATACTTACCATCAACAGGCGCTGTTCCTGCTTCATTGACAGCCTATATGGGCGCAAATACTACGATCAAAACAACAGGTAGCCTTGTAGGTGCATTAAGCTTTAACACTTTGGAAGGCAATGCTTTTATTGTAGACGCCAACAAAACATCAGGCACTTGGACTTTCGCCGCAGCACCTAATGGTTTTCTAGCCACTACTATAAGAGCTACAACTACTAACGCAGTTGCAATGGTTGCCAGCAACTATGACGTGTTGATTACTCCTACAGCAGGTACTGATGCAACTGTTAGCCCAATCAACCTGAACACTTGCGGTACGTTAAAATTCAGCGGCTCTAGCGACCGTGTTGATTTCGTAGTAACTCCTGGCACAGGCAACAAACAGTTGTTCCGCATCACCAATCCAACTGGTACATCTGGCCCAGTAAACTTTACTGTTTGGAACGATGCTGGTGCTAAAGTTGACTTCCCATTATCAGCTGTTAAAGTTGGCCCAGCACCTGGCGTTGCCTTACCATTGGTACTGAACGCACAAGCTAGCACCCCTTTAATTACAACTGAAGCCATCTATGCCGCTGCACAAGCTGCAAACGCTGCATTTACTGTTGGCACCAATGCTGATGGCGTTGCTGGCAGATTAAGAATTGAAGCGCGTGGCGACTTCGGTGATGACGCTCTTGACGGCAACTTCACTAAAGGCGGCAAACCATTAGCTGCTCGTTTAAAAGACGGCATCTACATCCAAGCCGTTACGACTTCTGCTCTGTACCAATCACACTAAGATTGTAACTTAGCAGTAGCTAAAAAAGGCGGCCTTCGGGTCGCCTTTTTTTTGCCTGTCACTTTCTCGTTCCCGCTCGTTGTATTGCGCTGCGCTAATACGCCACGCTGGAGTGCAATGGCTTTAGACATTGCCGTGCCGCCGCGTAAAACGTCTAAAGCCGTTTTACTCCAGCCCGTAGCAAGGGTAAAGCGACAGAGACTGTGAAAGTATTTCAAATACCCACAAAAAGGTGCTTTTTCTTTTCGTAAGCCTTTGTTTTAAGTAGAGACTGGAGTGAAAAAACATGTTTTTTCACTCCGATGACCAAGCTTACCTTAATTCTTTGTAACTATTCAGCATCCGGGGCACAACAGCCGTTCGCTGAGCGGAACAGCCGTTCGCTGAGCGGAGTCGAAGCGAACAAACCGACTTCGACTCCGCTCAGCCTACGGTAAATTTGACTTATTAGAAGTCGCTCTGAATAGTTACAATTCTTTCACAGTCTCGACAGCGCAACCCACCTAAAAACCCCCTCACCCTACAACAAAACCGCATATCACCTTACAAT
>JABFST010000126.1 GCA_013140465.1 Methylococcaceae bacterium | reverse complement strand
AGGAGGGTGTCGTAAAAGCCTGTATGTAGGTTGGGTTAGCGAAGCGTAACCCAACAAAATCAGAATGTTATGCTTCATTACATGGTGAACAACCGACCTTTTACGACACCCTCCTCAGGGAGAGGGTTGGGGAGAGGGAAAACACCCATTAATTACAGGCCATATTTCAACCCCGTGTCACAGTAAAGGCTTTCCATGAAACAAAACTTAGTCGTTATCGGTAACGGCATGGCGGGTATGCGCACGGTAGAAGAAGTATTGGCAGCCGCGCCGGAGCGTTACCAGATCACCGTTTTTGGTGCCGAGCCTTACGGCAATTACAACCGCATCATGCTGTCATCGGTATTGGCGGGCGACAAGGCTATCGATGATATTTTTATCAACAACCGCCAATGGTATGCCGAACATAACATCACCTTACACGCAGGTGCAGATAAAACCGTGGTACGCATCGACCGCAAACACCGCAAAGTCTACGCCCAAGATGGCACAGTCGCGGTTTATGACCGCTTATTGATCGCCACCGGATCGAAAGCCGCGATTGCCGATGTGCCGGGCAACACCTTAACCGGGGTCATTAGTTTTCGGGAAATCTTCGATGTCCATAAAATGCTCGACTATGCCAACAGCCATCGTCATGCCGTGGTCGTAGGGGGCGGCCTGTTAGGCTTGGAAGCCGCCAATGGCTTGCGGCAACGCGGGATGGATGTCACCGTCATCCACAATAACGCCGTGTTGCTTAATCGGCAACTGGACAGCCACGCGGCTAAAATGCTGCAAGCCGCTTTAGAGCAACGTGGCCTTAAATTTAAAATGGCGGCTAAAATGTCCCGTTTAAGCGGCGATGCCCTAGGCCATATCAACGCTGTGCATTGCCAAGACGGCAGCACTTTAGCGTGCGATTTGCTGGTAATGGCGGTCGGTGTGCGTCCCAATATGGCCTTGGCGCAGCAAGCCGGACTGTATTGCGAACAAGGCATCGTCGTCAACGACACCCTGCAAACCTATGATCCGCGCATTTATGCCGTAGGTGAATGTATCCAACATCGTGGTGACACGTTTGGTTTAGTCGCGCCTTTGTTTGCACAAGCCAAAGTCTGCGCCAACCATTTAAGCGCGCACGGCGTCGCCAATTATTTGCGCTTGCCCACCGCAACCCAACTTAAAGTGACCGGTATCCAGTTGTTTTCGGTCGGCGACTTTATGGGTGACGAACACACCCAAAGCCTGTGTTTTACCGATACCGCCTTAGGGGTTTACAAAAAAATAGTGTTAAAAGCCGACCGTTTGGTCGGGGCGGTATTATACGGCGACACCACCGACGGGCATTGGTATCAGACCTTATTAGAGCAGCAAGTGCCTATTGCCGCGATGCGCGACAGGCTGGTGTTTGGGCAGGCGTTTGTATGAGGGTTTTGGCGTAAAACGGCTTGCTATATCTCGTTCCCAAGCTCTGCTTGGGAATGCCTACCTTCAAGCTCTGCTTGAAGTCCACGCCAAGCGGAGCTTGGTCATAGGCATTCCCAAACTGGAGTTTGGGAACGAGAAACGAAGAGCGCTCTGCGTGGGAATGCCGCCCCAGACGCTCCAGCGTCTTCTAACGTAGGGTCGTGCGTTTTGG
Organism: Methylococcaceae bacterium; assembly: GCA_013140465.1. GTDB lineage: Bacteria > Pseudomonadota > Gammaproteobacteria > Methylococcales > Methylomonadaceae > Methylobacter_C. The sequence goes on along the minus strand of JABFST010000126.1, from coordinate 5,367 downwards.
CTCCGCAACGCTGGAGCGTTGCGGGATGAATTCCCACGCAGAGCGTGGGAACTATGAATGTTATAGTTTTTATCGTTCCCACGCTCCGCGTGGTAATGCCGCCCCAGACGCTCCAGCGTCTTCTAACGTAGGGTCATGCGTTTTGGTTCCGCAACGCTGGAGCGTTGCGGGATGAATTCCCACGCAGAGCGTGGGAACTATGAAACTTAATGGCAGTGACGCAGAGCGTGGGAACTATGAAATCTAGTGCCCACCGAACAATCGGACAACAACATGAACACCAACACCATACAAACCACCTGTCCTTATTGCGGCGTAGGCTGCGGCATTAGCGCACAGGTTGATAGCCATAGCCGTCAGGTGCAAATCAAAGGCGACAAAAACCATCCGGCTAATTTTGGCAGGCTGTGTTCCAAAGGTTCGGCCTTAGGCGAAACCGTGGGTTTGGCGGGGCGGTTATTACAACCGCAGTGCGATGGCCAAGTGGTGAGTTGGGATGCGGCGTTAAACCGTGTCGCCCAAGTGTTTGCCGACACGATTGCCGAATACGGCCCGGATGCGGTGGCGATTTATGGCTCGGGGCAGTTGCTGACCGAAGATTACTATGTCGCCAATAAGCTGATGAAAGGCTTTATAGGCAGCGGCAATATGGACACCAACAGCCGCTTGTGCATGTCGTCGTCGGTGGCGGGACACAAACGCGCGTTTGGGGCCGATACCGTGCCGGGCTGTTATGAAGATTTTGAACACGCAGAACTGATTGTGTTTATCGGCTCTAACGCGGCGTGGTGCCATCCGGTCAGTTATCAGCGCATCCGCGCCGCCAAAGTGGCTAATCCGGCCTTAAAAGTTGTTGTTATCGACCCGCGCCGCACCGCCAGTTGTGATATTGCCGATTTGCATTTGCCTGTCGCAAGTGGCAGCGATGCTTATTTGTTTAACGGTTTGCTGCATTATTTGCATGACCATAATGCCTTAGATTTGGCGTTTATTGCTGCCCATACCGACGGTTTTGCCGCCGCCTTACAAGCCAGTGCCAGCCATAGCTTGGCGCAAGTGGCGGAACTCTGCCAAGTGTCGGTAGACGATTTGCGCTGTTTTTACCAATGGTTTGCCGATACCCGTTTGACCATGAGCTTGTACAGCCAAGGCATCAACCAATCCGCATCCGGCACGGATAAAGTCAACGCCATCATCAATTGCCATCTAGCCACCGGACGCATAGGCAAACCGGGCATGGGGCCGTTTTCGCTGACCGGACAACCGAATGCGATGGGCGGGCGTGAAGTCGGTGGCTTGGCGCATCAATTGGCGGCGCATATTGATTTTGCTACGCCAGTAGGCATAGATCGGGTGGCGCGGTTTTGGCAAACCGGGCGCATTGCCCAGCAAGCGGGCTTGGCGGCGGTGGATTTGTTTGATGCGATTTACGAGGGCAAGGTGAAGGCGGTGTGGATTATGGGGACAAACCCCGTGGTCAGTCTGCCCAATGCCGATAAAGTAAAACAAGCCTTGGCGCGTTGTCCGTTTGTGGTGGTGTCCGATTGCATCGCCCAAACCGACACCACGGCGTATGCACAGGTGTTGTTGCCCGCCCAAGGCTGGAGCGAAAAAAATGGCACGGTGACTAATTCCGAACGCCGGATTTCTAGGCAACGGCCTTTATTTTCCGCAGCGGGCAATGCCCAACCGGATTGGTGGATTATCACCCAAGTGGCGCAGCGCATGGGCTTTGGGGCGGCGTTTGCTTACTGCGATGCCAGTGACATATTCCGCGAACACGCGGCCTTGTCGGGTTTTGAAAACAACCCGCAACAAGGGCTACGCGATTTTGACCTCTCCGGTTTGGCTGATTTAAGCCAGCATGATTACGACCAATTACAACCGATACAATGGCCTGTCAATCAAGCCTATCCAAACGGCAGGGCGCGGCTGTTTGCGGACGGACAGTTTTTTACCGCAAATGGCAAAGCCCAAATGCTTGCGATTACCCCGCGTCCGCCCGTCAATCGGCCCGATGAACATTATCCCTTGGCCCTTAACACCGGACGCTTGCGCGACCAATGGCACACCATGACCCGCACCGCTTTGGCGGCAAAACTCAACCAGCACAAACCCGAGCCGTTTGTGGAAGTGCATCCTGCTGATGCTGCCACTTATGGGCTTAGCGATGGCGGCTTGGCGTTGCTGACCAGTGCCTGGGGCGATATGCTGGCGCGGGTGCAAGTGACCGACAGCCAAAAACCGAGCCATGTGTTTGTGCCTATGCACTGGTCTTTGCAATATGCCAGCCGTGGGCGCATGGGTGCGTTAGTCAATCCGGCGGTGGATCCGGTATCCAAACAACCCGAGAGCAAACACACGCCCGTGCGCATAGCCGCTTATCAACCCGCGTGGCAGGGCTTTATTTTGTCGCGCCAAGAGTTGGCGGTAGGCGCTGCCGATTATTGGGTAAAAATAAACGGTGAGCAGTTTTTTCGCTATGAATTGGCGGGGCAGGGCGTATTGCCGGATGTGCGTAGCTGGTTTGCAGACCACCCGGCGGCAGACTGGCAGACTTATGAGGATGCGGGCAAAGGCAATCGCCGCGTTGCCCAATTGCTTGATAAGCGTTTGCTTGCGGTCAGCTATCTGAGTGCTGACGGCAGTTTGCCGGAACGCCAATGGCTAGCCAGCCTGTTCACCGCCACCGAACTAAGCCCCGATGAACGCAAAGCCTTGTTAGTGGGTGTGCCGCCTCTAGGCGTAGCTGATGTCGGTGCTTTGGTTTGCGCGTGTTTTAATGTTGGCGAAAACACGATTCGCACGGCGATTAAGGAACAGGGCTTAAGCACCCACCAAGCGGTCGGCGCGTGTTTAAAGGCGGGTACGAATTGCGGTTCGTGTGTGCCGGAGATTAAGGCGTTGTTGGCACTAGCCTAGCTGTAAGGTTTAGCCAAGAATGTAGCTTGGGTTAGTGCAGCGTAACCCAACAAAATCATAATGTTATGCTGTATTTAATCCTGAACAACCTACCTTTTATGACGCCCTCATCAGGGGTCGGGTAGGGTGTCGCTTGACTTCCTACGATCTCCATATCCTCTATCATGCACTTGCGGCATCCGTCCTGTTTAGCCCCACGATGACAGCTTGATTAAATTGCCGTAAGAGAACATTACAATTTTATCAAGAACCTAGTAGAATGCCGATTGTTATGTTGTCGAAAAATGACAATAATCCTATCCAATACTGTTTTTAAGCTCTAGGGTGGCTACTCTAGGTGTTAAAAACCAAATATAATTGATAACAATCAAAGTTTATCCCATTTATTGAGGTGTTAGCGTGGAGCTAAGCGGCGCACAAATCCTAGTTCAAAGTCTGATTGACGAGGGCGTAGAGTATATTTTTGGCTATCCCGGCGGGGCGGTGCTGCATTTGTATGATGCCCTGTTCCAACAGGAAGAGCTTAAACACATCCTAGTTCGTCACGAACAAGGCGCAACCCATGCGGCGGACGGTTATGCACGCGCGACAGGCAAACCTGGCGTGGTGTTAGTCACTTCCGGCCCGGGCGCAACCAATGCGGTCACAGGTATTGCCACGGCTTATATGGACTCCATTCCTTTAGTGGTGATTTCTGGGCAAGTGTCTTTACCCGTAATTGGCAGCGATGCCTTCCAAGAAGTCGATATGATAGGCATTACCCGGCCTTGTGTTAAGCACAACTTCTTGGTCAAGGATGTGACCAAACTGGCGGAAACTATTAAAAAGGCGTTTTACGTCGCCACTACCGGCCGACCCGGCCCGGTGGTCATTGACGTGCCTAAAGACATTACCGCACCGCATATTAAAGTGCCGTATAAATACCCTAAAAAAGTAGCATTACGCTCTTATAACCCGGTGGTGACAGGCCATAAAGGCCAAATCAAAAAAGCCATCGAGCTTTTGCTCAGCGCCCAAAAGCCTATGATTTACTCGGGCGGCGGCGTGGTCTTAGGCGAAGCCAGCAAAGAGCTGACTGAGTTTGCGCGGGCTTTAGGTTATCCCGTCACCAACACCTTAATGGGTTTAGGCGCATTCCCCGCCACCGATAAACAATTTATTGGCATGTTGGGTATGCACGGCACTTACGAAGCCAATATGGCAATGCACGAAAGCGATGTCATCATTGCTATCGGCGCACGTTTTGACGACCGCGTAACGGGTAAATTGGATTTGTTTTGCCCTTACGCGAAAATTATCCATATTGACGTTGATCCTGCTTCTATTGCTAAAACCGTAAAAGTGGATATTCCCATTGTCGGCGAAGTAAAGCCTGTGTTGGAGCAAATGTTGGAGTTGCTAAAAGACAGCCCCAAGAGAGCCAACAAAAAGGCCCTAGAAGCTTGGTGGCAACAAATTGCCACTTGGCAAGCCATCGATTGCCTGCAATATGACCGTAACAGCCCGTTGATTAAGCCCCAGTATGTCATCGAACAACTGTACCAAGTCACCAAAGGTGATGCTTATGTCACCTCCGACGTAGGCCAGCATCAAATGTGGGCGGCGCAGTATTATCCGTTTGACAAACCACGCCGTTGGATCAACTCCGGCGGTTTAGGCACAATGGGCTTTGGTATGCCAGCGGCAATTGGCGTTAAGCTGGCGTTTCCTGATGCTGATGTTGCGTGCGTCACGGGCGAAGCCAGTATCCAAATGTGCATACAAGAATTGTCTACGGCTTTACAATACAAAACCCCTATTAAAATCATCAACCTTAACAACCGTTACATGGGCATGGTGCGGCAATGGCAGGAATTTACATACGAAAGCCGTTATTCGCATTCGTATATGGACACGATTCCTGAATTTGTAAAATTGGCGGAAGCTTATGGTCATGTGGGCGTGCGCATCGACAAACCCGAAGAAGTGCGCCCTGCACTGGAAGCGGCGTTTGCGCTGAAAGACCGTACTGTGTTTTTGGACATCATGACTGACCGTACCGAAAACGTTTACCCGATGATAGAAGCTGGCAAGGGCCATCACGACATGAAATTGCGGGTTGCCACTGGCACCTCGACGGACAGGGAATTGGCATAAATGAGACACATTATTTCAATTTTAATTGAAAACGAATCCGGCGCCTTGTCGCGCGTCGCAGGTCTGTTTTCAGCGCGTGGCTACAATATTGAATCACTCACCGTAGCCCCGACCGAAGACCCAAGCTTGTCGCGGATGACCTTAGTCACCAGCGGCAGCGAAGAAATCATTGAGCAAATCACCAAACAGCTCAACAAATTGATAGATGTGGTCAAGCTGATCGACTTGGCGGAAGCCTTGCACATCGAGCGCGAACTGATGATGGTCAAAATTAAGGCCACGGGTGAGGCGCGTGAAGAAATCAGAAGC
>JABFST010000086.1 GCA_013140465.1 Methylococcaceae bacterium | reverse complement strand
CGTCACTCAGCTTGGATATACAGATTTTAATTTTTTCGGTGTTAACAGTCCTGACGATTACGCTATGGCGGTTGTATGGAGAAAAACACCCGATAAAAACTGACCAACCTTTGTTAAACAAGCGCGGCGCACAATATGTGGGCCGCGTTTTTAATTTGCATGAAGCCATCGAAAATGGTCAAGGCAAAATAAAAGTGGATGATACTATCTGGAAGGTGCATGGCGAAGACTGTAGCCTTAACAGTAAAGTTAAAGTAGTGGCGTGTCGCGGGACGGTGTTTGATGTGGAAAAAATCAGTTAAAACTTACATCCACTGCCATCCCACACTGCCTAAAGTGGCTACTCACTTAAAGCGGGACTGAGGAGCCGTTGGCTGAGCGGAGTCGAAGTCGGCGGCGGGATTCGCTTCGACTCCGCTCAGCGAACGACACTCAAACTGTCCCAGCTTAAACGGGAAGCCCCTAAAGTTACTGGATTGCAACGGTTTTAAACATTGCTGTGCCAGCAATAAAATCAAGAAGAGAAGTTCTACTCGGCTTAACTATTTAACCTTCCCTTCAGGTGTAGTGCTGACAAGATGCTTATATCTCAGTGTAAGGCATGTTACTTATGGCGATTTATTTTTTAACGCCGCCAATTTGGATAATGCCAATTGCCTAACCGTAGCATCTTCATCATCAATAGCCTGTCGTAATAAATCTGCATCAGTACCTATACCATCCACTGCCATTAAGCGCACGCCCGCATCGCTATCATGCAGCGCATTCTGCAATGCGGCTGTTGCCGCCTCCCCTTCTCGCCTAGCAAAACTCGATATGGCTTGCGCCCTGACAATAGCTTCAGGATCAGTTAAAGCCGCTAACAACACGTTTTTTATGCGCTCATCCCCTGCTTTGCCTACCGACAATAACGCACCGATAGCATTCGCCCGCGTGTTAGCATCTTGGGATTGGGTTTGGCTTAACAATTCGTCGAGAAGCGGTGCATCAGACGTTTCAGCCTGAATGAGGTTGGCTTTTTCTGGCTCTTTAGCAACGTCTGCACACGCAGTAGCGGCAACATAACGTACACCTAGCACCCACATTTCAGCAGCGGGGTCTGCATAGGGCTGGTCTGTTTGGGGGTGTAAACGAACGATTAAGTTGGCTTTACGCGCCAACACGCATTCAACCACCTGCTTAAGCGTTGCACCTACGCAAGTTGCTGTCACCAAGCCCTCTGGTAATACAGTGTAATGGATGGCAATACCTGTTTGTGTGCTGATGTGGGCTAAGATCTCGGCTAATTGGGCTTGTTTGGTTTCTAGCTGCCAGCGGGTTTCGGTGTCTGCTGTGTGGATGAGCTTAATAAGATTAGCGTTAGCCAGCGGATAGGCAGATACATTGGCAGCAAACAGCAAACTGCATATTGAAGTGCGGAGCATGGGAAACTTCTGTTTGTACACTTAACGCACCAACAAATCCGCACCTAACCAATCGACCACAAAACGGCGATAATATTCGGCTTTGGCGGTTTGCAAATATTCCAACGGGTTTAAGTTATCGGTCAACACCACTCCTTTGCTGTTATTGATGCTATGGCGGCGTTCCTTAAGCCAAGCTGTTTGTTCGGGCCTTAGGGTGTTAGGCGCGGTATCTATGGAGTGTTTCGCAGCGATAAAAATAAAATCATTAAAATCTTTGCCGGGTTCGGAAATAAACAGCACTTGCTGCGAAAACACAGCCGCCAAAGTTTGCGATACCGAGGCCAATGCCTTGCTTTGCCCATTCGCAAAAGCCACAAAATTAAGTGCCAATAAACCGTTGTTGGCGAGCAGTCCACGCAATTGCGTTAAGGTTTCGACTGTCAGTAGATGCGCAGGTTCTGTTCCGCCCGTAAAGCAATCATGGATAATCAAATCATAAGGGCCAGTGAGATGGCGGATTTCATAGCGTGCATCACCGACTATCGCACGTCCTGTAGGTTTAAACCCAAAATAGTCTTGGGCTGCAATAGCGACGGCAGGATCAATCTCTAAGGTATCGGTGACGATGCCGTACTGGTCGTGCAACACTTTTGCCATGTGCCCTGCCCCTAAACCGACAATCAAGGCTCGACGCATATTAGGCACCATAGCGGGCAATAGGCCGACAATATCTTGATAACTGAGGCGGCTTTGCCCATCGCTAATATTGGCAGCCCCAATTGCTGACGCATCTGAGGTTAAAATGCGCAAATCATGCGCGGCTTGGTCAATAACGCGTACTTTGCCGTAAAGGCTTTCTTGTTCGGATTGGATTTGGAAACCCGATGCTGGGGTCTCCGCACTACCAGCATCAATAATCTTAGGCAAGAAGGCCAAACCTATAGCGACCAGCAATAAACTCGATACTAAGGCCGCATTCAGTTTTAATTGATAATGTTCATACAATGCCACTATCACGGCAAGCAACAATAATACACAACCCAAACCTAGCAATATTTCGCGTGAACCAACTAATGGGAAAAGATAAAAACCCAAAAGCAACGTGCCGGCAACACTGCCTAAAGTACTAACGGCATATATACTGCCAGAGTTGGCACCTATCCCTTCTAAGCGATTTGTTGCAAGTTTGATTGCAAAAGGGCCAACCATGCCTAGAAGACTTAGGCTAGGTGCAAACAAAAGCATGGCACTTGTCAACGCCCCTAAACGCAAACCTAGTGGATCAGTAGCTAATAATACTGGACGGGCCAACCCGGGTATCAATAAAGTCAACAAACCTGCTAAACCTATCACCATTGACAAGCCAGTGCGTTGGGCATTATCCGCCCAACGTCCACCTATAAAATAACCTACCGCCAACGCTATCATAGTAACGGCAATCAATGCCGACCAAACATAAAGGCTAGCCCCATAAAACGGGGCAATCAACCGTGTGCCTAAAAGTTCGATCACCATCACTGACGCACCAGTGACAAAAACCGTCAGATAAAGGCCAAGGCGTCCATAACGGTGTAGGGGGAGTTGGTTCATAGGAAGTCCTGTAGTAAAGCATTAAGGCTTATATAGGCCGTCACACGAGTGGGAAAAGCAATCCTAGGCAAGTTTTTTACGATTAACTTTACCCTTTAAGTTAGGCGAACTTCTGCTTTTGATAACTGAATGAAGATGCCAATCGAGTGGGAGCAAAGCGCATGGCTAATCAATATGCAGTATCAGTAATTATATCCTGTGCATTCGTTTGTGTTGCTGTAAAAACATAAGCGGTGCTTTTATTATAGCCAGCAAAAAAAAAGGCCGATATAAATATCGGCCTTTTAAAGTCTAGCTTATGAAAATCTTACAAAGAATTAACAGCATTTAACTCTTGGAAAGCTTGCTCTAAACGGGTGACCATACCAACTTCACCAGCACGTTGCCAAACGCGTGGATCGTAATATTTTTTATTTGGCTTATCGTCGCCTTCAGGATTGCCGATTTGGCCTTGTAAATACCCTTCGTTTTGTTTGTAATAATTCATGATACCTTCCCAAGTCGCCCATTGGGTGTCAGTATCAATGTTCATTTTTATGACGCCATAACTGATCGATTCTTTAATTTCTTCCGCTGTTGATCCTGAACCACCGTGGAAAACGAAATTTAAAGTATTGGCAGGTACGCCATATTTTTCTGAAACGTATTTTTGTGAATTGTCCAAAATGGTAGGTGTCAATTTAACATTACCCGGTTTATAAACACCGTGAACATTACCAAATGAAGCAGCTATGGTAAAACGGTGGCTGATTTTGCTTAATTCTTCATAAGCATAAGCCACGTCTTCTGGCTGTGTATACAACAAGGAATGATCTAAGCCGCTGTTATCTACACCGTCTTCTTCTCCGCCAGTCACACCCAATTCGATCTCTAAAGTCATGCCCATTTTAGACATACGCGCCAAATATTGACCGCAAATCTCAATGTTTTCTTTAAGACTTTCTTCTGACAAATCAAGCATGTGTGAGCTGAATAAGGGTTTACCGTGTTCAGCAAAGTGTTTTTCACCCGCGTCTAACAGACCATCAATCCAAGGCAACAATTTTTTTGCTGCGTGGTCAGTGTGTAAAATAACAGGTACACCATAAGCTTCTGCCATTAAGTGAACATGTTTTGCACCCGAAATTGCACCTAAAATAGCAGTTTGTTGGCCTTCTAATTTAAGCCCTTTACCCGCAACAAATTGTGCGCCGCCATTTGAAAATTGGATAACCACAGGAGACTTAACTTTTGCAGCCGCTTCTAACACCGCATTAATGGAGTCGGTGTTGATAACGTTGACGGCTGGCATTGCAAATTGATTTTCTTTGCATATTGCAAATATTTTTTGTACATCTTCACCAGTTACTACGCCTGGTTTAACCACATCTGAAATTTTTTGTGACATTTAAGGGTCCTATTTTGTCAGTAACGTTGAGGTTTTTAACTAGAGGCCATTTAGCAGCTAAGCTAACTAAATGACCTGACTTAGCATTAAGCCTCTAGGCTAGCCAAACGTGCTGCAAGTAATGTTTCTAAAGCTTCTAAGGCTTTCGCAAAACCGTCTATACCTTCAGCCAATTTATCTGTCGCCATACGGTTTGCAGCGTGCATCGCTTCAAAAGTTGCCTTATCTATGGATAATTTTTCAATAGACAAAGTTGCCGCATTTTCTGGATCTAATTTGCGTGGCAAATCGCCTTCTGTAGTTTGTAATTCAGCCAATAAAGAAGGGGCGATAGTCAATAAATCACTACCCGCTAACTCGGTAATTTCGCCTACGTTACGAAAACTTGCACCCATAACTTCAGTTGGATAACCAAATTTTTTGTAGTAGTTATAAATTTCAGTCACTGAAACCACGCCTGGATCTTCAACAGCTGTGTAAGAATCGCGTCCAGTGTCTTTTTTGTACCAGTCTAAAATACGACCGACAAAAGGTGAAATCAAAGTAATGCCGTTTTCAGCACAAGCAATCGCTTGGTGTAGACCAAACAATAAGGTCAAGTTGCAATGGATGCCTTCTTTTTCAAGTACCGCAGCAGCTTGGATGCCTTCCCAAGTCGCTGCAATTTTAATCAATACACGTTCACGAGAAACATTGTTAGCTTCATATTGCGCAATCAATTCACGGCCTTTTGCTACAGTGGCATCAGTGTCAAATGACAATCTCGCATCCACTTCTGTAGAAACACGACCAGGAATAATTTCAAGTATTTTAAGGCCAAAAGAAACCGCTAGACGGTCAAAAGCCAAAGAAACCACTTCTGCCGCTGACGCAGCTTGACCTAATGTTGTTCTAGCCGCTTTCAAAGTATCATCAACAATACCTTGGTATTGTGGCATTTGGGCAGCTGCCGTAATTAAGGATGGGTTTGTGGTCGCATCGCGCGGTTTGAAGGTTTCAATCGCTTGGATGTCTCCAGTATCTGCCACAACAACAGTGACTTCTCTGAGTTGTTCAAGTAAATTTTTTCCCATAAGTGATACCTTTATTATTTAAGTTAAAAAAATCAACATCTTCACGCATTATTAAAATGATGTACGCGTGCATAACTGTATTGGGTTGGTGACAGTGACTGCGCAATCAATCCAACTGTAGATAGGGCGAAAAAAGGCGGTAGCCCAGCACTTAAATACTGGGCTACCGCCTCATTGTAGATTAGGAGTTTTTATGCTTGCTGGCGTACATATTTATCTACACCTGTTTCAATAACAACAGGCTTTTTTTGTTCTATGAGCGCTTGTCTAGCCATGTACTTAGTCACTCGGCTAATTTGTGGCAAAGTTTCTTGATGCTGCAAATATTTCGCGACACCTGTTGACCCTTGCGTAACGACCGCCTTCTTTGTTTGAACTGCAGCAATTGCGGCTTGTCTTGCCATATATTTTGCAACACGGCTAGGTTGTGGCAAACTATCTTGGTGTTGTAAATATTTGGCAACACCTGACAATTTAACCTCAATTGGCTTTGGTTGCAATGCTGCAATTGCAGCTTGTTTTGCCATATATTTTGCAACGCTGCTAGGCTGTGGCAAACTAGATTGGATTTCCAAATATTTAGCCACGCCTGTCACTTTTGACTCATTAACAAGATAAGGTTTAACATCAGTTTTGCTACTAGAAGACGCTATGGCTTGTTTTGCCAGATATTTAGCCACTTTACTAGGTTGTGGCAAACTTGCCTGATGTTTTAAATATTTTGCTACTCCCGTCAAACCTGGTGCATCTTTTTTGTTTTTTAAGTATTTCTCAACACCACTCAATCCAGGATCCTTGGGGGCTGGCTTCTTGTCTCTTTCTGCAATTGCCTGTCTAAGCACATACTTGCTTACGCCACTAATGGGTGATTGATCAAGCTTGTTTAAGTATTGGGACACACCACTAACCGCAGGTACAGGCAACTGGTTTTCTTGTTCTTTGGCAATTGCCAATGCTTGTAGAGCCGCTGCTTGGCTTTCCAGATATTTTGCAACACCTGTAAGACCACTATCATCTTTGGCGTATACCGGATAAAGCGGTTTAACCTCTTCAATCTCCTCAACTTTTGGTCTATTCATGAAAAAGAACAATCCTGCAATAGCAGGGAAAAACAAACCACCCAAGTTATTTTGGTTCATTGATTAGCCCCGATCACGCATGTACTTTTCAACGCCAGTAGCTGCTTTTGCTGGTTTTGAAGCAACTGTTTGTTTAGCCAAATATTTGGCGACACCAGTAGCCACAGTAGCTGTTTTTACTTGTGTTTCGATATATCTTGAAACACCAGTTCCAGAAACTTTATTCAAGTACTTTGCAACACCTGTATTGAGTGCATAAGATTTTTTTACTGTTGCAGCAGGTGCAGAATTTTTTGCTGATTTTGTACAAACTTTGCCGGCATTGCTTTTTCTGAACAAATAAAAACCAGCACCCAATAAAACAACTATACCATAAAGGTAGTTGGTAAATGAAGGCTCTGCTTTATTAGATGAAGATGACTCTTCATTGCTTGATGAAGCCACAACTTCTTCAGATTCAACAGATTTTTCCGACTTAGAAGTAACTACAGATGAGGCACT
>JABFST010000399.1 GCA_013140465.1 Methylococcaceae bacterium | reverse complement strand
CGACACCCTCCTGAGGGAGAGGGGGTTAAAAGCATGGCTAAATGAAAGAATTAACGTAAGCTTGCTCATCGGCGTGAAAAACATGTTTTTCACTCCAGTAGCTAATTAAATCAAAATCTTACGAAAATAATAAACACCTTTTTGTGAGTATTTGAACTACTTTCACAGTCTCTGGAGTTTGGGAACGAAAAAAAAATTAAAACTGTAGAGACGCGATTTTCGCGTCTGGATTTATCGCCTCTGTCATTTTCGCGTTTCCGTCAGCAGTGGGTCGCTATTGGAGACGCGATAAATCGCGTCTCTACAGTCTGCCTCGTTCCCAAGCTCTGCTTGACGATTCAACTACGCCAAGCGGAGCTTGGTCATAATCACTCCCAAACTGGAGAGACTGTGAAAGGATTAACGTAAGTTTGCTCATCGGAGTGAAAAACATGTTTTTCACTCCAGTATCTAATTAAATCAAAGTCTTACGAAAACAATAAACACCTTTTTGTGAGTATTTGAACTACTTTCACAGTCTCAGGAGTTTGGGAACGAAAAAAAAAATTAAAACTGTAGAGACGCGATTTATCGCGTCTGGATTTATCGCGTCTGGATTTATCGCGTCTGGATTTATCGCCTCTGTCATTTTCGCGTTTCCGTCAGCAGTGGGTCGCTATTGGAGACGCGATAAATCGCGTCTCTACAGTCTGCCTCGTGCCCAAACTCTGCTTGACGAATCAACTACGCCAAGCGGAGCTTGGTCATAATCACTCCCAAACTGGAGAGACTGTGAAAGGATTAACGTAAGTTTTCTCATCTGAGTGAAAAACATGTTTTTCACTCCAGTCTATACGCAAACCTGCACCCCAGCTCCGGCTATGCGCACCGGGTAAACGGGGACTGCAACGCCGTCGGCTTCCAAACACGCGCCTGTGCTTAAGCTAAAATGCTGTTTGTATAACGGCGATGCCACCACCAGTTCGCCGCCTATATCGCCAATAATGCCGCGCGCCAAGACATTGGCATCGGCCAGCGGATCATAATTGCCCAAGGCAAATACCGCAGCTTCAGCGGGCAGATAAAAAATGGCGACTTGCACGCCATCCACTAACGCACACACGCCCGCATCGGCTTGTAAATCGGTCACTTCACATACGGTTTGCCAGGTCGTCATCACACCGTCTCCACTATTTGATAATGTTTACGTTCGTTTGCGTCGGCGGGGCGCAGTTGCCCGCGTTCTTCAACAAACACAACGTTGTCGTCGCTACGGTCACTATTGACGAAATGGCGGAAGCGTTTGAGCTTGTCTTCATCCTGTAAGGTGGTTTGCCATTCGCATTGGTAACTGTCTACCACTTGCTGGATATGCTCTTCAAGTTGTCCGCAGATGCCTAACTTATCGTCAATCACCACGGCTTTTAGGTAGCCTAAGCCGCCCTCTAGGGCTTCTAGCCAGACTGAGGTGCGTTGCAAACGGTCGGCAGTACGCACATAAAAGCCTAACAAACGGTCAATATATTGGATTAAGGTGGCTTTATCCAAGGCCGTGGCGAATAAATCGGCGTGGCGCGGCCTCATGCCGCCATTGCCGCACACATATAAATTCCAACCGTTTTCGGTGGCAATTACGCCTATATCTTTGCTTTGGGCTTCGGCACATTCGCGGGTGCAGCCCGATACGCCGAACTTTAATTTATGCGGCGAACGCAAGCCTTTGTAGCGATTTTCCAATTCGATGGCTAAAGCTGCGCTGTCATCCACGCCATATCGGCACCACACGCTACCGACGCAAGATTTGACGGTACGCAAGGATTTGCCGTAGGCATGGCCTGTTTCAAAACCCGCAGCAATCAACTCGGCCCAGATCGGCGGCAATTGCTCTAAGCGTGCGCCAAACAAATCCACGCGCTGCCCCCCGGTAATTTTGGTGTAGAGCTGGTATTTTTTGGCGACCTGCCCTAAGGCGATCAGCTTGTCAGGGGTGATTTCACCACCAGCAACGCGCGGGACGACCGAGTAAGTGCCGTCTTTTTGGATATTGGCCAAAAACGCGTCGTTGGTGTCTTGTAAATGCGCGTGTTCGGGTTTTAGGATGTAATCGTTCCAGCACGAGGCCAATATCGACGCGACGGCGGGTTTGCAGATTTCACAGCCTTTGCCTTTGCCGTGTTGCGCCAATAAGTCGGCGAAGGTTTTAATGCCGCCCACTTTAACCAGGCTAAACAAGTCTTGGCGGGTGTAGGCAAAATGCTCGCATAAATCGGTGTTGACGGTATAACCTTGCTGGGTCAGTTCGGCATTTAATACCGATTTGACTAAACTGGCACAACCGCCACAGCCGGTCGCGGCTTTGGTTTCAGCTTTAAGCTGGTCTACCGTTGTGCAACCTGCCGACACCGCCTGACAAATCGCCTCTTTAGAAATATCAAAACAGGAGCAGATTTGCGCCGACCCCGGCAGGGCATCTGCACCCAAAGCCACAGGCGCATCGGCTGATGCGGGCAAAATCAGGGTTTCTGGGTTTTCCGGCAGTTCTATGCCGTTCAGGCAGTATTGCAGCAAAGTCCCGTAAGACGACGCATCGCCGACCAGCACTGCGCCCAATAAAAATTGTTTGTCTTGGCTAACCACCAAGCGTTTGTAAATGCCGCTGTCATCGTTTTGGTAGCTATACACCAATGCGCCTTGGGATTTGGCATGGGCATCGCCAATACTGGCGACATCCACGCCCATCAGCTTGAGTTTAGTGCTCATGTCCGCACCCATAAAACTGGCGTATTTGCCCGCTAAATGGGCGATGACGGTGCGTGCCATCGCATAACCGGGCGCGACGAGGCCGTAAATCATGCCATTCCATAATGCACATTCGCCTATTGCGTAGATGTCGGCATCGGAGGTTTGGCATTGGTTGTTGATGCTGATGCCGCCACGCGCACCCATGTCTAAGCCGCATAAACGCGCCAGTTCATCCCTAGGGCGGATGCCAGCGGAAAACAGCACCAAATCAGTTTCCAGCTCGGTGCCATCGGCGAAACACATTTTATTCACGCAGTTTTCGCCATCGGTAATCAAGCTGGTGTTTTTGTTGGTATGTACCGTTACACCTAAGTCTTCAATTTTGCGCCGTAACAACGCCCCGCCCGCTTCGTCGAGTTGCACCGCCATCAAGCGCGGCGCAAATTCAACTACATGGGTTTTTAAGCCTAAATCAGTCAGGGCTTTGGCGGCTTCCAAGCCTAATAACCCCCCACCGACAACCACCCCAACTTTGCCCGATTGCGCGGCAGCCTGCATGGCGACTAAATCTTCAATGGTGCGATACACCAAACATTGCGGACGGTCATGGCCCGGCACAGGCGGTACAAACGGATATGAACCCGTTGCCAACACCAGTTTGTCATAGGCAATCTCAATGCCGCGTGCCGACATCACGGTTTTGCTGGCGCGGTCTATACTGACGGCTTTGTCACCCAAATGTAGGGTGATGCCGTGTTGTTCAAAAAAGCCCGGCTCAACCAACGATAAGTCTTCGGCAGTTTTGCCGCTAAAGAATTCGGATAAATGCACGCGGTCATAAGCCGGTCTGGGTTCTTCGCAAAAAGTGACTATGTGGTATTCGTCTTTCATCGGGCTAAGGACAAGGTTGGCCAAAAAATGCTGGCCGACCATGCCATTGCCTATCACCACTAGGGTGGGTTTTGTGTTCATGTTCAAGCTCCGACGGTGTGTGCAAAGGTTGCTACACAGTAAATAGGCAACTTCTGATAAGTGGCAGGATTACGACCTGCGAGGTTTATAAAACCTCGCAGGTCTGCCGCTAGTGCCTACATCTACAGGGGATAAGTGGAGGGAGTTACGCACTGAGTTTACCCCCCTCTCCCCGACCCTCTCCCTAAGGGAGAGGGAGATTGTTACCACGCTTTACGGCGCTGCGGCGCACAGCTTTAAATAACCGCGACTAAAAATTAATATTGCCTTGCACCCATATTTTTTGGGTGTCGGTATTAAATTTGTCCGCGCTGTAATAAGCGTATTTGGCTAATAGCGAATAATGTTTGCCAAACTTCATCAAGGCTTGTACGTCCCATTCATCGCCGTAATGCAGTTGTCCGGTGTCATCGGTAAAATCGTGGTAAGTGCCTGTCAAAATCAGGTCGCCACGAATCAGGGTAGTCACGACTGTGCCAAACACATCACGGATACCTTTGTCAGGCGTGACTAAGAACAAGTCCGCCCAACCTTGGAAGGCGTGGTTAGTACCTAAAGGCGTGTCGAAATGTTTGTTGACACCTTTGCCGTCCAACTGCTCCATTGCGCCTTGGAAGGTAAAGTTATAGGCCGTAAAGCCGCCCATGACGTTATAGCGGTCGGCACTGTATTGGGTTTTGCCATGTCCGTAATCATCTTGGCGCGCCCATTCGGCGGTGTACACCAGCCCGTAGTTGTCGCTAAGCTTCATGGTGTCGCCGGGTTTTTGGTAGTTGCTAAACCGTAAACCGTAGGTTTGGCTGGATTTTTCGTAGTTTTCTTTTTCGGTGTAGTCCAGCCAATAGCCATAACCTATTGCCGTACCATAATCACCCACTTTATAGCTGACGTTTAAGATAGGGGCTTCTATGTTTTCCGTGGTCGCGGTAAAGGTTTGCACATTGCCGATATAACCCGCGTTGATGGTCAGGCCAAACAACTGCTGGTTGTTGTGGGTCACCAGCACGCCATCATAAGTAGTTTCCATTTGCCGCCAGCCGACGTTGCCGATATAGCGGTCGTCATCCAGTTTGATGCGCTGTCTGCCGCCTTTGATAATCGTGTCGGGAATGCCGTTAAACGTCAGCCACAATTGGTTAAGTTCGCTTTTTTCGGGGTCTGCGACGGTCGAATAGCCCACGTTTTTATTGCGTGTGCTGTTGTAATCTTCTTGCATCGCCAGATTGCCTTCATATTCGGCATAGCCTTGAAAGCCAAAAAAGGTCGGCGACATCAGCCCGGCACGCAAACGCGCGGTGTTGGCGTTGGCGGTTTGGGTTTTGCCTAAGTCTTGGTTGACGTTTTCATATCGGTAGGTCAAATCCACCTTAACCGCGCCGTTTTTACCGTAATGGTAAAAATTAAGCGCGTCTTCAACTTGTTGCGTGACACCCGCTTGGGCGGACAGACTGGCAACGGATAACGACAATAAAGTCGCCGTTAATGGGATAAAGTGCTGCTTAGGCATAAGGCCCCCTCAGAATGGAATGGAAAGTCGGTTAATGGGTGTGGTCACATTCGGCTAAGAATGTCAGCAAGCTTTCCCGATAGCGGTAATAATCAGGGTGCGCCAATAGGGCTTTACGCGTGCGTGGCCTAGGTAAATCAATGTTTTCAATTTTGCCGATATGGGCGTGGGGGCCGTTGGTCATCATCACGACACGGTCTGCCAACAGTATCGCTTCGTCCACGTCGTGGGTGACTATGATGGCGGTGACGTGGGTGCGTTCCCACACTTCCATCAACACCTCCTGCAATTCCCAACGGGTTAAGGAATCCAACATGCCGAAAGGTTCGTCCAACAACAGCAATTTGGGCGACAGGGCAAACGCACGCGCAATACCTACGCGTTGGCGCATCCCGTTGGACATCGCCCCAGCTTTTTTATGCAGGGCATCGCCCAAGCCCACGCGGGTCAAATAATATTCGACGATGTCGTTACGTTCGCTAGCGCTGGCGTTGGGATAGACTTTTTCGACGCCTAGGCTGACGTTTTCAAACGCTGTCAGCCACGGAAACAAACTGGGGGCTTGAAACACCACACCACGATCTGGGCCCGCGCCGTCTATTTCGCGGTTGTCCAACACAATGCCGCCTTCGGAAATGCTGTTTAAGCCCGCCGTCATTGATAACACGGTGGATTTGCCACAGCCCGAATGCCCAATAATGGCGATAAACTCGCCTTTTTTAACTTTTAAATCAAAGCCATCCACCACTTTTACGGTGCTGTTACCATCGGGTGTCGGATACACTTTGCTCAGCTGGGAAAACTCCAAATAGCGCGGACGACCCAAATCGTCGCTGCTGGGCTTGAGTGCCGAACTGTCGAGCTGCCAATCATTGCTGGTATTAGGGCGGACTTTCGGCAAATTCAGGGTATCGGTGGTTAAGGCCGGATTGTTTACCGCGCCGATAGCCAGCAAATACTGGGTAATTTCGGCACGCAGCTGTTTGAAACGGATGTTGTGGTTTAAGGCCGTGCGGTCACGCGGGCGGTCGATGTCGATATGAAAACTTGGGCTAAAGGTGGCGTTGGGGCCGGGGTTTAGCGGTATCACGCGGTCTGCCATATAGATGGCTTCATCGACATCATTGGTGATTAAGATGACGGTTTTCTTTTCTTGGGCCCAGATTTGCAAAATTTCGTCTTGCAAATTGCCGCGCGTCAACGCATCTAAGGCACTGAGCGGTTCGTCCAACAACAAAATATCGGGGTTTGCCGCCAATGCCCGCGCCACATTGACGCGTTGGCGCATACCGCCCGACAATTCAGCGGGCTTTTTATCCATTGCCGCACCCAAATTGACCATGCGCACATAGTGTTCGGTGTGGGCTTTACGTTGTGCGGCAGTCCAATGGCTAAAAATGGCATCGACAGCGAGGGCAACGTTTTGGTACACCGTCAGCCACGGCATCAAGGAATAGTTTTGGAACACCACGCCGCGATCCGGCCCAGGCGCAGTAATCGGATGGCCTTGTTTTAAGACTTCGCCACTATCGGCTTGCAACAAGCCCGCCAACAAGGAAATCAGCGTGGTTTTGCCGCTACCAGAAAAGCCGACAATCGCAATAAACTCGCCTTCCCTGACAGTTAAGTTAATGTTTTTTAAGATGCAGCTATCACCATAGCTTTTATCCACATGCTTTAATTCTACTATCGGCAAATTCGGGTCATTAGACGGCATAATCGTTGGGGTTTTGGGGTTAATTTTTACAACTTGGGCTTTGACGGCAGACATGGCAAGCTCCTGGTTACAGTTCACGACCAAACGAAAACACTTTTTGCAGAGACTGCATTACCCTATCTAAGAC
>JABFST010000413.1 GCA_013140465.1 Methylococcaceae bacterium | reverse complement strand
CCGCCACAAAAAGCAGTTGGTAAGCTGGTACGCCGTCATGAATTTGGTTAACTGACAAGCCCGACATAAATTGCAAGAAATAGACGGGGTTTGTCAGTGGATAAAAATACAGCGTGTAAGCACCATAACCCAAACCCGCCGATAAACTGCCGGTCAGCAATGCTTGCCAAGGTAGGCGTGGGTAAGAACCGCCACCTGAGGTGGCGACATAAGCCAGCACGAATGCCAGCCAAGTCCAGATGCTCTCCATCCTGACGGTGTAACTGAGAAAAGCCAACAAACCCGAGAGTACAGCCAGCGACAAACGCCCCGTTTTAATCGCCTGCAACATCGCCAAGACACTGCCAGCCAGAAGAAATATAGCCAACACTTCACTGACCAAGTTACCTGCCAGGTAGCGGTAAATGTCAGAAAACAAGAGTAACACCATAGAGATGACAGCACCTAAATGGTAACACCACTTATTTTTGACATCCCTGACCAACACCAAAACAGTGCCAAAACAAAAGCCAATACCGCCTATTAACAAGCCGACATATAGCCATTTTGCAACGGCGATTGCCACCAATGAATTGCCGAAAAACGCTACTATACTGCCTAAGGTGACAATATGCCCAAAGCGCATGAAGTGCCAAAAGGCATGGGAAAAATCTTCTTCGGCAGTGTGTCCTTTTACGCTTGCAGCAATTGCGGCAGCCTGATGGGTGTATTTATCAAGGTAAGGGCTTTGTGCAAACGCTTTTGCTTGTGACAAATAAAGAGGCACATCCCAGTGCATACCTTCTAGGGGCGCTTTGTTTGTGGCGATAACCAGTGCATATACCAGTAATGCAATAGTGACATAGCCTAATTTAGCGGGAGTCAGAAAAGTGGAGGTGCGTATGCTCATGCCTGTTTCTCGGTGATGGGTATTTTCGTAGCGGTTATAGGGGGCCGGATCATCGAGGTATGGGATTATTTAACGCCATCACCACAGGAGACCATAAGGTTATGGAGGAAAAGGCCATTTCTTCACCCGAAAGGCGGTTGACCTTATAGTTGCCACAGCTATCCGCCGTCGCATTCCAAGCAAGGGCTTCCAGCCGCTGGCCTTGGTGGTCATTTAGCCAGATCTGGGTGGCTTGGTTGCGTGGGCTTAAAACCCTAATTTCTGAGGTTTTGCCTTGCGCGTCGAGGTGTGCCGTCATTATGCCTATAATGCTGCCATCAATACCTAGGCGATAATCCAGCCACAGGCTTGTTGGGCTAGCCGCAAAACGCTGAGTATCTGCCAATCCACGCGATAGGGCGTATTGGTTCCAATAGGCGGCACGCTGAATTTCGGGGTTCTTTGCTGGGTTGGGGCGGATAAAAGCCCACCAGACAAAGCTATTGAGCCTAGGGGCATAGATGGGGGTGTTGGTTTCCGCCCACAAGGGTTGGCAGGACAAGGCCAAGTCGATTACCTGCCATTTGGCGGTTTGTATCCTCATGCTGGTGGTGACAAAACGGTTAAAGTAACTGCTGACCAAGGACAGCGATAAAATCCCTAAACAACCTGCGAGCAAGACCGCCAAACCCCAACGCTGCCGTTGTTGCGAAATATAGATGTAGCTTGCGGCAAGGAGGCTTGCGAATGCCAATATCCAACCCAGATAAGCATAGCGAGTACCGACGTAAGCAAAGAAATAGGGCGACCACACATTCTGTACCTGAACTGCATATTTTTCTGAAATGCCATAAAGGAACAAACTGGCAAAAGCAATCCAGACGCCAACCACCAAAATAATGCCGGCACGGCTGGTCAGGCAGATGTTCCGCAACTGCCATAGCGAAATACCTAATACGCAAGCGGAAAGTATTGCCGCCAACCAATCTAACCCAGTTGCGGACAACAGCGCATCGGGTAGCGACAAAGTGGGTATGAGCGGCGTTTGGCTATGGTCAACGCTGTCATTGTAAAGGATAGGGTATTTGCCACGCAGAATATAATAGAGGGAAAAACCGCCTATGGAATATTGGTAAAACACGGACAGAATATTGGCGATTGTTATCTCCCCAATCCGATTGCCATCGTATTGGGAGGGGTTGAACCACCTAAAACCAGCATAACAGGCAACATAAATGACAGGGATGACCAGGGTAAACAGACAAAGCCTGTTTTTCTCGTGGCTAGTTAGCCCTTGGCTGCCTGGGGCGTAACGGATAAGTGCCAACGCGCACACAGGAAACACCAAAACAAACAGCTCTAAGGAGAAAAACGAGGCCGCGTAGCATAGTCCTGCCAGCCCACCTAGCCATAAGTTTTGTTTACCCCCCATATAGCGCAACAATAACAGGCCTGCTAAGGCAAAACTGATCCACGGTAACCACGGCCATACTGGGTAAGCGGCGGGTGGGGTATGCTGCCAAAGTTGGGGTAAGCCCGCTAAAACCAAGGCCAAGAAAATATACGCTAGCCATGATGAAGCCACGCGGCTGATAAGCACCGACAACAGTATGAGGGCGAGTGAGAAACTGCCCATATTCAAAAAATCGTAGGCTAGTTGGCTAGGTATCATGGAAACCAAGGCATCCACAGTGGTCATGACAATATGCGTCAGCCGTCCTTGCTCTTGCGCCATTGCAAGCCCCAACTTTAGTGGGTTGCCAAGTTTATGTAGCTCAAACCAGCCTACGGAAAAATCAATATTGTCGGCGGTTGCATAACGCAAGCCAACAAAATCACGCAAACGGTGCATCGCCAAGGTCAGCAAAATAAGTTGGGTCAACAGGTGATATGCCCAAGAGGGTTGGTTGGTAATGGTTATCGGGATAGGGGGAGTAAAAGGTTTTTTCATATCCGCTATGTTATGTGGACGATATGTCCAAAAGTGATGCAGCAAAAACGTGATGGGAGGGACGATGCACACTACGCCCGCGATGCCGATTAAGTAATTGAAGCCCAATTGTTGGGCAAGGCCGGCTATTGCTGTCGTCAGCATCAGCCCAATTACCGCAACCCAACAATAACGCCATAAGTTCTGTCCATGTAATGGGCTTTGGAAGCTCCACAGGGTGTTCAGCAAATATGAACCTACGGTTGCCACCAAAAATGCCATTGCGTTTGCCAGCATGGGGATCGGCAACCAGTGCATGACTAGCGTCGCGACCAGCACATGTACACCGGTTGACACCCCCCCCGAAACGGCAAAGCGCAGTGCGCGTTGCTTTAAAACGGGCGGCGGTAGCTTAGCTGCCATCATTCGCTTTAAGGATACAAAGCAAAGAAACGCCATAGGGCAAATTGCCGTGTGCCAACACCCACCGCTCCGCTGCAAATATTGCCAATAACAGTTTGTTGATGGCCTTGGGCGGTGTTGCCGTACCTGTAGATGTGGGATTACCTAACCATTTGTCCTTAAACCTTGCGGCGACCGCCAAAGGAAACAAAATAGTATTGAAATAAGATAGCTTGACGACCTTAAAGCCTAGGGCAACGCATTGTTTGCCTAGCGGCGACGCCAAATAGCGGCGTTTATGGTGCAGGAAACTGTCATGTGTGCTGTACAGCCAAGGGTAAGCCGGCACCGTAATAACAATACGCCCTGTTTCGCTCAGCAAAGGCTTGAGAGCGAGCAGTGTTGCATTATCATCGGCGATGTGTTCCAGCACATCAAACAAACAAATCAAGTCGAAACGCTGGTTTTGGAACGGTATGTCATGGGGGCAACAACCCGCCCGAATGTCAAAACGGTTGTGGGTTTTTTCGGCGGCGATGGCTAAGGCAGTGGGATCCATCTCCAAACCATAAACGTCACCAAAATTCGACAACATAGTCAAATTGCCGCCTGTGCCACAGCCCACTTCCAATATTTGGGCATGGGGCGGTAGCTTTAGTTTTTTAATCATCGCGGCAATGAGGGTGCGCCGTCCCAAAAACCACCAATGGCTGGATTCTGTTTCCGCCATGTCCAAATACGCCTGAGGGTTCATTGCTGCTGCCCGTAGTGTTTTCTGATTAAATACACGGGCCGATGCTTGGTTTCCATATAAATGCGGCCTATATATTCGCCCAGCATCCCTACGCTAATGAGCTGCAAACTGCCAAAAAACAACAGGGCGACCAACAGCGAGGCATAACCCGGAATTTCTACCCCAAACCACAAGGTTTTGGAAATGATATAGAGGGCGTAAACGCCAGTTGACAAAGCGCCTATACCGCCGACATAAGACCAAAATTTAAGTGGCACGGCACTAAAGCTGGTGATGCCTTCCAAAGCAAAGTTCCATAGCCGCCAGCCGGAAAATTTGGTGGTGCCCGCTAACCGTGGGTTACGCACATAATCTAAGGTGACGGTCTTAAAGCCCACCCACGCAAACAGCCCCTTCATAAACCGATGTTGTTCCGGCAGTTGTTTGAGGGCATCGATGACCACACGGTCCATCAGGCGAAAATCGCCGACATTTTCGGGAATTTGGATACTGGACAGTTGGTTGTGGAAAGCATAAAAAATTTCGGCCGATTTGCGTTTAAGAAACGAATCGCAGCTTCTGTCCATGCGCCGCGCCAAAATGACTTCCGCACCTAGCACCCATTCATTAATCATCTCCAAAATCAGCTCGGGCGGATCTTGCAGGTCTGCATCTATGGGAATCACTGCATCGCCAGTCGCAGCGTCGATGCCCGCCGTTAATGCCGCTTCTTTGCCGAAGTTTCTTGACAGCTCAATGACATGGAAACGCAAATCGCGCTCGGTAATGGCGATCAGTTTGTTAAGGCTGTCGTCGTGGCTGCCGTCATCTATGCACACCACCTCAAAATCCAGTTCTGGGCGTTGGGCAAATAACTCACAGAGTGCGTTATAAAAATAGCCGATACCTTCGCTTTCGTTATAAATAGGGGCAATGATGGATATTTTTTTGCGTTGGTTATTCATGATAGACAGCTTTTAAGTAGAGGGGATTGCAATCTGTACAACTTTTTGCGGGTGGGGGCAGGAAAAAGTTAAATAGATTTTATGGAAGTTTTGATTGGCGGTACTGATGCCAATCAGTTTTGCAAACATTAAAAGTATTTAGGCTAGGGTTGCCACAATCACCCATACCACGAAAATCAAGCCTTTATCTCCCGGGATTATATCGCCACAAGAACGGCGTTCTTGACAACAGTTGGCTTACACGCCTACGGCACAGCCGTTTAATGCGCAACCATTGTTGCCATAAACGTACTTTAAGGCCGATAGGTTCATTAAATGGAAATGCCAACAAATCCGACCATTCCAAGGCTATCACCCGTTCTGCCAAGGCTTGTTTAAAGCGGAACTCTTTGGGCAAACCCAGCATCAGCTCAAATATGCGCCTTTGCGCGAACGGGTGTACCCGCTTTAGCGGAATATCAGCATAGCTTACCGCACCACCCCAACATCCCAGCCGTTGTTCGAGATAGGCCAAATCTAAGGTCTGTACGGCATTGCCTTGTGGCAAACCCGCCAACCAGCGATCACCTGCCGATACAACTTGGCTGATGGCGGGTACATGCATACGCCTTAAGAGGGTTTGTATATCGATGTCGGTACGCCGTAAATCGGACTTATGCCAATAATAGCAACGCCCGACTTCAGCCGCGCCGCCACACAAATACACACCATCCATTTTGTCCAGCAAGTTCATGGTACGGATATTCCTAAGCCCAAACACTTCGCCGACGCAGTTGCCGGTACGGTGCAGCCACATTTGGTAATCCCGTTGGCTGGGCAATTGAAAAGGCAATACCGTGTGATTAATATGCAGTTTTTTGCTGATGTGTTGTGCCGTATCTATATCAACCGCGCCGTTGTACCCTGCCCAATCACATTCCGCCGTGAACACCCGAATGGCACCAATGTATTTGCGTGCACAGGCCAACAGCATCCGCGAGTCCCGGCCCGCCGTCAGGGCCAGTAAGCCACCATGCGCGGCCACCGCATGTTTAATGCAGCGTTTAAGCAAATCGGCTATTTCTTCGACGGCAAGGTCAATATCGGTAGTTTCGGGGATGTTTGCGAGTGGCCAATGTCGCACGGCAGTCCATGTTGCCAGCTCCAGATAATGGTTGGGCAATAATCGGTGTACGCCACTGCGGTTAGTTAGGCCAAACGGATACCAGGCATCCCGGTATGGAATGCCAAAGGTTTCCACGAGGTCTGCGTCCAGTGCAGTATCAGGGGTTTGCGGAATCAATAACGGCGTTGAGGCCAGCAATTGCTGGCTAGGGCAGTAGACCGCAGCCATAGAACCTGCGGCATCCAGATAAAATCGCCTATCTTGCCCTTGTGCGTACAAGGCGACAAATCGACCACTAAGACAGTTTAGGAATTTTTCAAAATCAGGGTGATGGTCAAGATGGGTTACATGACCACCCAAATTGTCGAGTTGGTTGAGGCTGCCCCATTCGGGGTGCATGGGCCATCCCAGAAAGAGGGCAACAGGCTGTCCCTTAAGGGCGACGGTGGTGGTGGGCAAACGGGGTTCAGTCGCCACTGTGATGCAGCCTAAGGTAGAAGTCTTCCAAAAAGGAGGTACTAAAAAATCACCCTGTCCGATGATGAATTGCCCATCCAAATCTTCCCACGGTATGCTTGCGTGATTGATATCCAGTGTTGGTATTTTGTGCATGTATCCCTCTTAGTGAAAAACCGAACTCACTTTTTGATGCGTGCGCATCGTTGATGATTAAGTGGGGCAGATTCTAAGGGGGAATAAAGCGGGGTGTGTTGATGGCAATCAGTTTTTGGTCGGATTGGTGCCGGGTGCTTGCTTAATCATTAACCCGTCTGATACAGCAAAGCCGCTTTCACACAACGCAGCACACCATAGCTATACTGTCCGGCAAACTGTTCGTAGATGGGTTTGAGGGCGTTTTGTTGTTCGCTAGGCAAGCTGAGTATGGCGGTTTGTAGCTGTTGCAGTTCGGTATCGGGCAATTCCACGACATCACCTAGCCTGAGTAGCCCCAGTTCTAAGGCTTGGGCAAGATGGTTGAGGATGGTGTCTTCCTTAAGTCCGCGCTCTTGGGCGATTTTAGGCAAGCTGTAGCCTAGCTTAAAC
>JABFST010000038.1 GCA_013140465.1 Methylococcaceae bacterium | reverse complement strand
GGGTATTGATTATCGGTGCAATCAAACAGGAGTTGCTGTCGGGGTACAACGACAGTATTAAGTTTTAAACATTGCATCACCATTTAAGTTATTTTAAAAACCAGCAAATTTTGGATGTGGATTACATTGAGGCAGCCCGTTTTTCTAATCTTTGTCGTCAAAAAGGTATTCAAGGTTCGCATACTGATTTCTTAATTTGTGCAGTTGCTGTACGTCTGGATGTTGAAATATTGACTACTGATAAAGATTTCACGTTTTATCACCAACATCTGCCCATTAAATTACATATTTTGCAGAATCATTGAAATTAGGAGAATTGAAGTGAATGCACCACAATCATATTCAAATACGGCCCACTGCCTTTACACACTCTATGAAACCTTACCCGATACCGTACAGCGTGAATTCTTAAGCGAATTGTGGCAAAAACAACGCCAACAACTTGAAGCGATAGCGGCGGATAAACAAAAGAAATTGAAAAAAAACAATCGCGTTATTTTTGGTGTCATGGAGGGGGAATTTACAGTTCCCGACAATTTTGATGACCTATTACCTGAAACGATTGAAAATGAATTTTACACGGCAACTTTATGATCGTGTGATGGGTTTAGAATTGGTAACAGATAGTTGAAACCTAAATTTAATTAACATTTGGAGTCGCTTATGACCATTCAATTAGCAATCGACGATGCCTTAATCAATGAAGTCTGTGTTTTAGGGCATTTTGAAACCCAAGAAGATGCAGTGATTAACGCCTTGCGTGAATTTATCAATCATCGCAAACAGCAGGAAATAACCGATGCCGATTTAGAACAGGCGTGCGGTATTTTAACAGCCCCTGTAGCTGTCAGCTTGGTAGACATGGATGCCGCCATAAAAAGTCGCGGCGGAAAATTATGATTGCGGTGGACACTAATATTTTGGTGCGCTTGTTGATTGATGATGAAAGCTCGCCTGAGCAAATGGTTTTGGCAAAAGGTTTACTCAAAAAGGCACGGCAGGTTTTTGTGCCACAAATTGTTCAAATTGAATTGGTTTGGGTATTGGAAAGTGCTTATGGCTTTGACAAATCAGCGGTTATTACGGCATTAAAACATCTGCAAAAATCCGTTGTTTTTGTTCTTCAGCATGAGACCCAGTTTAATGTTGCAGTGATTCATTTTGAAAATCACCCCGCTGATTTTTCAGATTATCTTATTTTGTCGGCTTGTTTGGAAAATAAACATCAGTTGTTTACTTTTGATAAGAAGCTTGCACGCTTGTCATCGGTCAATCTTCTTAAGTGATATATAATCTTACGGGACTTGACAGTGGGGGGATGCCAATAGTAAGTGATTTAGCAAGCCCCATCATTTTTTGTAAGTCATGGCTGTGATGATGGAATAAAGACACTATATTCCAAGCGGTAGGCGGTTCGGGTAACTTCTCATTAATTGTAGGCAATAGCGGTAGACCTGCGAGGTTTTAAAAACCTCGCAGGTCTTTATCTTGCCGCTAATGAGAAGTTATCGGTTCGGCAACTCGCCAAAGGCATCCAACCCGTGAAAGTGCATGAGGGCAGCACCATTAAAGACTTGTGCGTGGATTTGCAAAACGAAATGAAAGCCGGGGCCGTCGAGTTGGCTAGCCAAAGTTTTGCAACAACAGCAAGGTTTGGAGCCGGAAAGGTTTGCGCGGATGGCGGATGAGGCTTGGGAAGATTAAGATCAAAAAATACGGCGTAGGTGCGAATTTATTCGCACCTACGGGGTGGCGGCGGAATTTTGCATAATACGACAACGCCGGATTTTCCAACAATATCCTCGGCTCCAGCTTAGGCCGCTTGTCCTTGCCTATCCAAGTCAGTTCTAGTTTGGTTTTGCTCATAGTGGGATTGTTTAGGGGGTTAAGACGCGCTCATTTTAAAAAACTAGCCAGCGATTTAGCAATTTCAGGAAATTCCCGCAGTATTTTCTTATCTTGCGTCACTAGTTTTACCGATAGCTGTTTTGCCAAGGCGACAAACTCGCAATCATAAGCGGAACACTGGCTGCTAGCTGCCAACGTTAACACTGGCACGGAAGTGACGGTAAATTCACGTTCCGCCATTAACGCCTCGGCTTCTTCTTGTATGGCTAATGCTTCAGGCAAACTGAGGATCTGCTGCCGGAGGTACAGGGCAAGTACATTACGGAATTCACTGCGCCAAAGGCTGGGGGCCGCCCATTCGACATCTTGCAGATAGAGTCGGCTGGCTTGTTCGGAATAGACTGTCGGTAAAAACAGATTACTGATGATGTTGGTGTCGGCAACAATCATGGTCGCCCGCTGTTAATCGCTAGGTCAATGTCTTCGGGTGTGATGCTGTTGGTTTTGATGCCGGAACGCAGTTGTTCGATGCGGCTTAAACGGTCAGCGGGTGTTGTTGGGTTGGCGGCTAAGACTTGCTCCAAACAAACAATGACTTCGCTGTTGATGCTGCGCCTATGCACTGTGGCGGCGGTTTTAAGTTGTTGGTACAGGCTGTCGGGTATGTTTTTGATGGTCAGTGCAGGCATGGTTTAGTCCTCGGCGTTGGCTTTGGTTGCATTATGGTTGCAGTTTGCCATTCTGACAATAACTTCATCTCGTGTTAAAAAATAGTGTTGCCTACTCTGCGCTTGTAGGGGCGAATAAATTAGCCCCTACCTATTATTGCAAACGCCAGCGTAGGGTAAACAAACCCTTGGCAGTCAGTTTTATCCCCAATAACCCAGCTTGTCAGGTTTATATCCCGCGTTTGTCAGCTTTCCTACACACTAAATCCACCATAAGCACTAAAAATCAATAAGATAGGTGTGGCACAAGCTTTGCTTGTTAGTTTTTAAACCGTACATTACGGACACTTACAACACCACCACCTACCTAACGGAGCTCAATCATGGCTACAGCAGAATTAGTCGTACAAGAAAACGATCTTTTCCTCCAATCGGAAATAGTCAAAGACTACATTAAACAATTACGCGCCATAGACACTTACGACACTTACGACGGTTGGACAGAAGCACGCATCATCGACCCAGTGGTGCTGACCAAAGAGCGTAAGCAAAAAATTCCGGTGATTGGCGATCCTGAAGAAATCACCATTGCCCGCCTGAAAGCCTATTACAACTCGTTGGCGACGCTGATTGAAAAAAAATCGGGGTTGATGGCTGCGCCTATGATTAACGTCACCCACGAAGGCTTTGGACGGGCGCTGATTATGGTCGGCAAGTTGATTGTGGTCGATAAAGTGCTGCGCGACACCCACCGTTTTGGCTTTGCCAGCCTCGCCGATTTGTGCGAGAAAAGTGACAAGGCCATCGAAAAAGCCTTGGGGCTGATCGAAAAATACAACAACGCCGCCACTGACTAAGGAGTTTGCCCATGACCTCTGAAGACATTAGAAAACTGGAAAAAGAAGTCAAAAAAACCAAACGCTTGGCAAGTGAGCAAGCGATGGAATTGCATGACTTGATTGAAGATAGGCTGCCCGATGCCTATGGCGAATTGATGGGCATAGCCACGGCAACCTTTGCCGCCTGTAAAGCATGGGATGAAGCCAACCAACAACTGAATGCCGCTTTGGCGAGTAGTGCAGGAGCAGAATCATGAGCGAATTTGTAACAGGCTTGACCTTTGGCGGGGCGAGTTGGACACCTAGCTTTGTCACCGACATCAACCAAAAAACCTGCATCGGCTGTGGTCGTTGTTTTAAGGTGTGTCCGCGTGATGTGTTTGATTTGGTGGAAAAAGCCGATGCCTTAAACCCGGAAGATTTTAACGACGATTATGGCGATTTTGAGGACGATGATGACAACAGCATGGTGATGAGCATTAAAAATGCGCTCGATTGCATCGGCTGCGAAGCGTGTTCGCGCGTCTGTCCTAAAGATTGTTTCACCCATGTCCACAAACAAGCAGCTTAAGCCCAGCGGAGATCGCCATCATGCCCAGACCCCAAAAACATGTGTTCGTTTGTACCCAAAACCGCCCGCAAGGCCATCCTCGGGGTTCTTGCGCCAGTACTGGCAGTGCCGAAATTATGAATGAGTTTATGAACGAAATTCAAAACCGCGCCCTGTTTGAAACCATCGGCCTGACCAATACCGGTTGCCTAGGGCCTTGCCATGCTGGCCCTAGCGTGGTGGTGTATCCCGAAGGCGTGATGTATGGCGGACTGAAAAAAGCCGATGTCAAAACCATCGTCGAAGAGCATTTGCTAGGTGGTGTACCCGTCGCCAGTTTGCTGGTTGGCGCTGACGTTTGGTAGTGGGGGGAGTTATGGATTTATCTGACCATATCGCCGAACACCGCCAGCAAGCGGAAATTATCTGCCAACGCCTTAATGCGGAAATCGACAAGCTAGGGTTTGCCGCAGGTGAAATCAAACTGTATCCCAGTTATGACGAAGCCAGTTTTGTGTTGGTGAAAGATCCGTATACAGGCGATCATAATTTAAGTTGCTATTGGCATAACAAGGCCAATAGCCAGCGTGTTGGCAGGCTACAGTTTAATAGTGGCGGCAGTTTTTATGCGGAATTTGATGTGGTCAAAGCCCATCCTAGCAAGGCTAAGTGGTTTGTTGAGGGCGTGACAGCATGGGGCAATACTGATAACATAAAATCTGAAGCCAAACTCATCCCCATCGCCTAATTATGAACCCACCCACACATTTGTACGACTTGCTAACAGCCTATGCCGCCTCTGAAACCCGCGTATCGGAGCTTAACCTAGGCTTGGTGTGGACGCTGTGCAAGGCCGAAGGGCATTTGGGTTTGGCGATGAGCCCCAGCACCCCGACCCGCACTTTAACGTGGCCCGGTACCTTGGTGGGCAAAACCTTGGGTGAATTAGCGGCGTGGTTGACAGCGTGGGAACCGTATCAGGCCACTGTGGGTATGGCGGCGGTCAATTGCAGCTTAAACCAGCACCCTTTGCCAGCGGGCTTGCATTTAAACAGCGGCAATTTGGCGGTGTTTGAGCATTTTTTGCCCCAGCTTAGAAACCAAAAAGTCGTGGTCATTGGGCATTATCCGGGTATAGAGCGTTATGCTGACGACTGCCAACTGAGCATTTTGGAACGGCAACCGCAGCTTAATGATTACCCAGACCCCGCCTGTGAGTTTTTATTGCCTAGCGCCGATTGGGTATTTTTAAGTGCCAGCACCATCACCAACAAAACTTTTCCGCGTTTGGCGCAATTGGCGGAACACGCCACTACGGTGCTGATGGGGCCGAGTTTGCCGTGGTTTCCACAATGGCATGAGTTCGGCATCAATTATCTGGCAGGTCTCGCCATTACCGATGCCGACAAGCTGACCCAAACCGCCGCAGAAGGCGGTGGTGTGCGTATCTTTGAAAACGGCGCCTGCTATCATTTGGTAGAACTCACCCCAAGCAACAGCATGGCTTGGTTAAAAAGCCAAATTGCCGAGGATTATGCCGAAAAGCAAAAACTCACCTTAGCAATGGAACAATGGTATGCCGAAGGCAACAAGGTGCGGTTTCCGGCCTTCACCCAGTTGCAGCACATCGTCACCCGATTGTCGCACATGGACAGCAGTTATAAGCGTTTGTGGGATGAATCTTTGCTGCGCTAAGTGGCAACAGGTCTTGCAGTAAGCAGATGTTCACTTGTGGGAGTCTCCGCTAAATTTTTATGTGCGCGCCAAAAGCCCTACCCACACTACTACTTTCACAGCCCCTGCGTTAGCTACAATCCGTAATTAAAACTTAGCCCAGCGTTAAGCGCAAAAACCGCCATTTTTAAGTATTTAACAGAAAGCCCGCGCTATTCCTGCATTGTCCATCTATTTTCTGCAAAACCTGCCGTAATACGGTATAATTCTAATATAAACACACATTTCCCCGCGCCTTACGCGCATTCCAAAAACTCCATACAGGTAAATCCATGTCCAATGATGTTTCAACATTACCCTCGTTCCGTGATTTAGCACTGACAGAACCTTTGCTAAAAGCACTGGACGATGTCGGTTATGAAACACCGTCGCCTATCCAGGCACAAGTCATCCCACACATGCTGCAAGGCAAAGACGTGTTGGGCCAAGCACAAACCGGCACAGGCAAAACCGCCGCTTTTGCGCTACCTATTTTAACGCGCATTGATCTTCGCCAAAAAGATCCACAAGTATTGGTGCTGGCACCCACGCGCGAACTCGCCATACAAGTTGCTGAAGCCTTCCAACGCTACGCCACCCATTTAAAAGGTTTCCATGTACTGCCCATTTACGGCGGACAAGACTATAGCACCCAATTACGCCAGCTAAAACGCGGCGCACACGTTGTGGTTGGCACACCCGGACGGGTGATGGACCACATGCGCAAAGGCACGTTAAACCTAGACGGCCTGACCACTTTAGTGCTGGACGAAGCCGACGAAATGTTGCGCATGGGCTTTATTGATGACGTTGAATGGGTGTTGGAACAAACCCCAGACGATATTCAAATCGCCTTATTCTCCGCCACGATGCCGCCCGTCATCCGCAAGATAGCCCAAGAATACCTGACCGATCCTGAACAAATCACGATTAAAGTGACTACGGCCTCGGCTGAAAATATCCGCCAACGCTTTTGGATGGTTAGCGGTGTGCACAAATTGGACGCGCTGACCCGCATTCTTGAAGCCGAAACTTTCGACGGCATGATTATTTTCGTCAGGACCAAAACCGCCACCATCGAATTGGCGGAAAAATTGGAAGCGCGTGGCTATTCGGCGGCTGCCATTAATGGCGATATGTCCCAAGCTTTACGCGAACGCACGATTGCCCATTTAAAAAATGGCAAACTCGACATCTTAATCGCCACTGACGTTGCCGCCAGAGGCTTGGACGTAGACCGCATCACCCATGTAGTCAACTACGACATCCCTTACGATACCGAATCTTACGTCCACCGTATTGGCCGTACCGGCCGCGCGGGCCGCACCGGCGACACGATTCTGTTTATTGCTCCTAGGGAACGCAAACTGTTGGGCAATATCGAAAAAGCCACCAAACAGCGGGTGGAGGAAATGGGCTTGCCTTCTACCGAAG
>JABFST010000050.1 GCA_013140465.1 Methylococcaceae bacterium | reverse complement strand
CGACGAACCTCCATCATTTGATTACAACGACACGCTTGCCACGACGGGTGAGTCTAGCTTTGAAGCAAAGCCAGCGGCATTGCCTTTGTATGAAGCCAATGCTTACCGTACGTCTGACCATGATCCCGTGATTATCGGCCTTAAACTCGGCGAATACACCAACCTTATCAACGGCACGGCGGCAAAAAATACCTTGGTGGGTACATCAGGTAAAGACCGCATCACAGGCTTAGGTTCAGCTGACCTTATCACTGGCGGCTTAGGCAATGACGAGTTTGTCTACACCAATCCTACCGAAGGCATTGATACGCTGAGTGACTTTACCCCAGGCCAAGACAAAATTGTGCTGACTGCCTTGCTGCAAAGCTTGCAATATCAGGGGCTTGATCCTATCGCTGATGGCGTGGTTGCATTTACCGCAGCAGGCGGCAATACCACTGTTTATATTGATGCCGACGGCACGGCGGGGCCGGCACTAAAACGGGCATTAATCGTCGTGCGTAACATTAGCGTGGCTACCCTTAAAAATGCGGCTAATTTCTTGTTTTAAGACTACCGCGCAAAAGCCGCCAAAGGGCAACCTACGGCGGCTACTACCCTATACGAGGAAATCGTTATGTTAAGAAAAGTTAAAACTGCAGTTTCTGTCAGTGTGTTTGCGTTGTTGATGATGTCGTCAATGGCACAAGCGGCTATGGTCAGATACAGCATTGATGGCGTGCTGGATTCGGGTGCTTTGCAGGGTGAAACCTATAGCGGTTTCCTGCGTTTCGACACTGCCAGCTTGACCTATACAGGTGCTGAATCGGTGAACTTGGCTGAATTCTCATTGGCATTTTTGGCCAACACCTTTGATATAAGCTCGGCGGATTTTGCCCCTACGGCTGAGTTTTTGGACGGCAAGTTTTTGGGTGTCAGTTATTCAGTCAGTACTTTTGACCCCCAATTTGCTTTGGTTGCGTCTTCAGGCTTGGGAGGGGTAGCGGATAAACCCTATTTCGCCTATACGACGCTATTGGGCGATTCAGGCTTTGGATCGTTAGAACTAGTACCAGAACCTGCCAGCATGGCATTATTTGCTATAGGTTTGGCTGGTATGGGCGTGTTTCGTCGCTACCGATAACAACGTTAATATCTAGCTATACTGTGCGCGGTCAAGTTTGCGGAAAATGTAAGGGTTCAAGCGGGTCGTATCAGTGCTTCGCCAAGGCTTCGGCTTCGCTCAGCCAACGGGCTTCGGCTTCGCTCAGCCAACGGGCTACACCCAGCTAAGGCTTCGGCTTCGCTCAGCCAACGGGCCACACCCAGCCAAGGCTTCGGCTTCGCTCAGCCAACGGGCCACACCCAGCCAAGGCTTCGGCTTCGCTCAGCCAACGGGCTACATCCAGCCAAGGCTTCGGCTACACTCAGCCAACGGGTTACATCCAGCCAAGGCTTCGGCTACACTCAGCCAACGGGCTACATCCAGCCAAGGCTTCGGCTACACTCAGCCAACGGGCTACATCCAGCCAAGGCTTCGGCTTCGCTCAGCCAACAGGTTGCGTTTAGCCGAAACCTTTACAACGAACGCCTGAACCGTTCCCTGAACGTAGCCGTGTTCCCTGAGCGTAGCCGCGTTCCCTGAGCGTAGCCGAAGGGAACAACCACACCAAGACAAAACGATGGTAAGCCGAACTATACTGTGCGCGGTCAAGTTTGCGGAAAATGTAACGGTTCAAGCAGGTCTTATCAGTGCTTCGCCAAGAGCATAAAATCCGCAAACTTGACCGAGTGAGGTATAAACAAAAAATCGCTTTCGGGCGGTTTTTTTTTGCAATACAGAGACGGTGATGAATGCGTAGGTACACAGATTTGGCGTTGCTGCTGGCATGCTGTGTTAACGGCTAGTAACTGCACTTAAATCCAATTTATGGGTCGTGATGTCCATACCCAATGCCTGATAACGCCGATAGCGATCCCTTCCCGAAGCTTTGGTGGTTTCGTTATTGTCCAAGATTTCCAGTATGCGTTCGCTGTGTTGGCTAGCGTCCGGGAAATGGCTGGACAGGTTAAACAGGGTTTTTTGCCAGCCTTCGGGCGGCATTAAGCTGCCAATCAGGATGACCTGTTCCAGTTCGGGGAGAATGCCATTGTAGATCTGGTGCGGGATAAAACTACCTGCCCTGAAAGTCCAGAGCAGGTCGTCTAGGTGGTGGCTTTGTTCGGCGGTGTCGGTTAGCACATAACAAAAACTGCCGCTACGGTAGGCTTTTTCGATGAGTTTGCAGGCAAACAAATCGCGTTCCGCCAAGGATGCGCTAGGCAGTATATAAAAGCTAACTTCAGCCATGCGCCCGTGTAATCAGGTATTGGCTTAATAAGGGCACGGGGCGGCCTGTTGCGCCTTTGTTAGTGCCGGTGCGCCAAGCCGTGCCAGCGATGTCCAAATGCGCCCAATGGAAATTTTCGGCAAATTGCGACAAAAAGCATGCGGCGGTAATCGTACCCGCATCTTTGCCGCCGATATTGGCGAGGTCGGCAAAGTTGGATTTAAGCTGTTCCTGATATTCTTCCCATAACGGCAAACGCCACAGGCTGTCATTGGCAATCTCGCCCGCTTTAATCAGGTCGTCGCATAAGGCATCGTTATTGCCCAACAAACCACTGGGTACGCGGCCTAAGGCGACTAAGCACGCGCCCGTTAAGGTCGCCATGTCGATCACTACGTCGGGGTTGAACTGTTCGGCATAAGTCAGGGTATCGCACAGCAATAATCGGCCTTCGGCATCGGTGTTTAAGATTTCGATGGTTTTGCCGGACATGCTGGTGACAATGTCGCCCGGTTTGTTGGCATCGCCGTCCGGCATGTTTTCTGAGCTGGGTATCAGGCCGATAATGTTAAGCGGCAACTGCATTTGCGCTGCCGCCAGCAGTGTGCCTAATACGGTTGCGCCGCCGCACATGTCGTATTTCATTTCATCCATGCCTAGGCCGGGCTTTAAGGAGATGCCGCCCG
Organism: Methylococcaceae bacterium; assembly: GCA_013140465.1. Taxonomy (GTDB): domain Bacteria; phylum Pseudomonadota; class Gammaproteobacteria; order Methylococcales; family Methylomonadaceae; genus Methylobacter_C. Next base: position 4,067 of record JABFST010000050.1, on the reverse strand, counting down.
CATCAAAGGTTAAGCCTTTGCCGATTAGGACGATAGGCTTGGCATTTTTTTCGCCGCCTTGATAATTGAGTTGGATGAGCTTGGCGGCTTGGCGGCTGCCGCGCGACACCGACAATAATGAACCCATGCCCAGCTTTTCCATATCGGCTTCTTCTAAGATAGTGACTGCCAGCGGGTAGTCTTTTGCTAATGCGAGGGCTTGTTCCGCCAGAAAGCTGGGTGTGCAGAGATTGCCCGGCAAGTCGGCGAGGTGTTTGGTCAGGTTGATGCCTTCGGCGATGGCTTTGCCTTGAATCAAGCCCGTTTGGGCGGCGTTGACTTCGGCAGGCGGTGCGCTGATGCTGATTTTTTCGAGCTTGTAATCGGTGTCTTTATTGGCTTTACAGGCCGTGAACTGATAAACCGCATCGCTGAACACTTCAATGATTTGGCGGGTTTTCCATTGCCAGTCAGCGGCTTTTACGTCGGTTTCGGCAAGACTGCACACGATGGATTTGATGGATGTCTTTTTTAGGCTGGCGATGGCTGCCGATAAGGCTTTACGGTAATTTTTGCCGGACAGGGCTTGGTTTTCGCCTAAGCCGACTAACAGCACGCGTGCTAGCGGGCTATTGGGAATCGCGTTGATTAAAACGGTTTCTCCCAGTTTGCCGCTGATGTCGCCACGGCTTAACAGTTTTTGCACGAGGCCGTCGGTGCTTTGGTTGATTTGGCTTGCCGATGCGCTAAGGTGCAGGTCTTGGTAAACGCCGACAATCAAACAATCGGTGGATACGGTTTCTAAAGGTGCGGTTTCAATTGCATAGTCCATAGGTCAACTCATCGTAGTAGCTTTAATAGAAATCTGCGCCAGAAAATATCAAGCCCAGTGGGTAGCCGCGAATTATACAGGCTATGGCGGTGCTTAACAGCTACAGCGGCGTTAAAATGCAGGGTGGGGAGAATTTTGCAACTGTGCGGTAACTGGCTTTAGCACTTTGGGTCTCGGATTGGTAACCGACACGGCAATGTCTAAAGCCAGTGCACTCTGGGACTATGGGCGAGGCTTAGAGCAGTTCTTGTATGCCTAAATGTTGGCACAGGTCGGCTAAGGAATAGGTAGAGTTAAGGTCTTCTTCTTTAGATTTGCTAAAACGGGTGTTATTGGCATCGGCATGACCGTCCATGCTGACCTTGACATGCTGGGCTGGACCACGGTAATTGCGATGCCAATACATAACGCCAAAGCCATGATCGCCCGCCGCCATTTTGGGCTGGTAGTTGTCTTTAAAATGGGGGTGATGCTGAAAATTGCGCCACCATCCACAACCGTGATCGAATTGGCTTTTGCTGGCGGCTTGGGTGGTGCAGCCTATGACTTCAAAAAACCGCCGTGATTGCGGGATTTTCCAAAACCGCAACAAGCTTTCGCGGGTTTTGTGTGCGGCGGTCATGCCATTGGGCAGATTTTCAAACAGTTGTGCGCAATAGTGCATGTCTTTAAAGCTTAACAACAAGTCGGAATGCCAAAAAGCCAGGCGGTCAGCATATAAAAATACCCATTCCATAGGAAAGTGCATATACATGTGGGGATATTGGAAGCTGGCGTTAAAGTCGATATAGACTGAACCTTCCAGGATGGTCGGGTTTTTGACGTTGGTGTCGTTGCCCACGATCGGTGTCCAGCCAGCAGCCAGCACCAGTTTTTGCTGGATGATGCACCAGTTGTCGTTTACGCACCAGCACAACCAAGGCTTTTCTATGCCCGCCAAAGCCGCTTGCCATTGCTGTGCTGCCAGCTCAACCTTAACGCGGTCTTCTTGCGTAAAAAGCTGCCAATCCCCCACACCTGCGGTTCGTTCTTTGGTTCGGTTTAAGGACATGTTTTTGCCTCGTTAGCTCTGTAGGATAGATGTGGCAACCGCTGGTCTGCGGCTACAAGGTTATCCTAACAGAAATAATTTTTTCATTAAACTTTCAATCGCCCAGCTGATAAGCAAACCAAACGTGATTAACGAGAGTGAGATACGCAAGATATTACGCATGTTGGCGGTGAGGTCATTCATGGTTTAGCCTCTAGGCAGATTACATAGCCAGAAAGCACAGTCTCCCTCAGGTTGGGGTGTATGATATCTAAGTCATTGATTTTGTGGCTTCTACAGCTCTACAGAGGCTTAAGAAGCAAATTAAGCGGACATTATCGCTAAGCCACGTTAAACCATGATGACAGCTTAGGGTTTTGTGGGCGTGCGCCCAATGTGGAAGGCTTCGATCAGTGCTCGGTTGGTATTGGGGAGTATCGAGGAAATATAGATGTTATTGCGGTAGATTAACGGCGCAGAAAGCTGCCTTCCTGCACCTTGTAGGGCTTGTTTTGCCAGCAATGCACCGTCTTTGATGCGGATGCCATACAGCATCCCTTGCATACCGATGTCCACAACCCAAACCGTGGGGCCGTCGGTGTTATCGATTAGAGCAAGACTGGGCAACGAGGGGTGGCTTCTAAAGCTTTGCAACGATAACGGGTTGGCAGGGTTGGGGAATTGCCAAAAGTGCTTAAGTTTGGGCTGCCCTTGTTCCAGCACGACTTTTAACGCGACTAGTCCCGCTGGGTGGGTTTGGTCAGGCACAAAGGTAGGGATCACGACAACGGCCTGATTGTCAATCTGGGTGAGGACGGGCTGGGTGACTATCATGCCCATCCAGCCAAATTTACAGGCATCTGTTTTCGTGCCGCAGAGTTCGACAATTTGTAAGCGGTCATATTGAGTACCTAAATGCTGGGCATCCAACAAATAGACGCTGCCATCCTTGCTGGGCTGCACCAGAACCGACACCCCGTTGGCTAAAGTGGTTTTGACAGGCGCACTGCCACCTAGGTCGTAATCCATCCACGCCACACATTCTGAGAACGATTTTTTGTCACACTCACCACTCGCTGGACGCAACGGTGCATCATGTTCACCCAAACGGGGGATAAACAAGTGCTGGCATGAAGCCAGACAAGCGGAGGCGGGATGCGCGGGATTAAAATCTGCACACAGCTTGGCATCGCACGCCGCATCAAAGCGCAAGCCTGGCTTAACGCGCAGCAATGAATTGGCGTAGTCATGGCGTTTAAGGTCGGTTTGCCCATTACCCGTCGGCACTATCAGCTCTACACCGTCAGTGCCAGCATACACTTGCACTCCGGCGGGTGTCCAAATGCCGCCGCCACAAATCATTTCTTGGTTGCCGTAAGCTTGGGTCACAGGGCATTCGCTTTCAGGGGTAATCAGCAAAACACTGCTGATGGCAGGATGTGCAGCCGTATTGCCGTGCTGCCAAGCGTGCATGTCAATTTCAAACAGCCAGCCGTGGTAAGGCTGCTCGTCGGCGGAATTGCCAAAAGCGGCATAGACCCAGCCCGTATCAGCACCTGGTTTGGGTGCGTACTTTAAAGCTGCATGTGAGAACGCGTGAGCAGGATCAAACGTGACCTTAGCCAAGCCGTCGGTTGTTGTTTGTTGGGCAGCCAACTCCAATACCGGAAAGTCGGGGTGCAGACGTTTGTGTACCGTATCAATAACTGCCATGCGGTGGCTGGCGCGCTTGCCCTGTTCCCAACATTGGTAAACAATCACCAATTTGTCGCCTAACAGCAAAGGCGTGGCAACAAGTTGGGCTTCTTGGCCCGCAGCTGTCGGTGCTTGGATTTGCCAATCGACGGCCCCTGTTTCGCTGTCCAACGCCGCAATCACGCCATTTGACACAGGCGCAATGACTAAGGCTTTGCCTTGCGACTCATCCAGCAACGGCGAGGCCATAATGCTGGCGCTAAAACGGGCTGATGGCTGTGCGGCGGTAGGAAATAACTTAGTGAGGGTATAGCCGTTTGCTGCGGGTTGTTCTAGCGCATAAGCGGGTGCTAGGCTGAGTAGTGTGCCGATAATGAACACGGCCCACACGCCAAAACGTGGCAAAGAAAAAGAGGAGGCGAAAATGTCCAAGCGCGGCTCGTTGACAGGTAAATGGGCAAAGAATATACCGATTAAATATGACAGCAACATGAAGTTGCCCCCAGATGCCTAGCCCTGTTAGGGTTTACC
>JABFST010000059.1 GCA_013140465.1 Methylococcaceae bacterium | reverse complement strand
GTAACAACTGGGTGAGGTTGTTGAGGGCGATGGCGACCTTGGGATGTTCTTTGCCATAGCTTATTTCAACTATCCCCACGACACGGCGCATCAGCGGCTCGGCCTCGCTGAGGCGGTTGGTGGCCTGTAACAACGCGGCGAGGTTGTTGAGGTCGCGGGCGACATCGGGATGCTCCTTGCCAAAGCTGGCTTCATCTATTGACCAGGCACGGCGCATCAGCGGCTCGGCCTCGCTGAGGCGGTTGGTGGAATATAACAACGTGGCGAGATTGTTGAGGGCGGTGGCGACATTGGGATGATCCTTGCCATAGCTGGCCTCATCGATTGCCAAAGCACGGCGCATCAGCGGCTCGGCCTCGCTGAGGCGGTTGGTGGCCTTTAACAACAGGGCGAGGTTGTTGAGCCGGATGGCAACGTTGGGATGTTCCTTGCCATAGCTGGCTTCATCAATCGACCAGGCGCGGCGCATCAGCGGCTCGGCCTCGCTGAGGCGGTTGGTGGCCTGTAACAACTGGGCGAGGTTGTTGAGGGCAATGGCTTTTTCCGCATCGTTTTGCGCCAACACCTGTATCGCCTTGTACTCTGTTTCCGCCTCAGGATAACGCGCCAGCTTTTTTAACATCCGCCCCAAACGATTACGCGCCTCAAACCAAAGCGGGGCTTTGTCCGCGACTTGCCTTAACAGCGTTAAGGCCGCCTCCCATTGTTGGCGGGTTTCGTATAAGTCCGCTTGCAAGACCAGCGGCGACAGGGTTTTGTGCAGTTTGTCTTCGGCTGCTTGGGCTTGCAGTGCCGCTGTGTCGGCTTTTGCGAGTACGCCCAGTTGGTGGCTTTCTAAATACGCTAGGGCGGCATCGCTGCCTTCTTTTTCGATAATGCGCGAGGCTTCTATAAATATCGGGTCGGGGTTGCCCGCCAGCCCGTCTTTAATCGTGGTGATGACATCATCTACCCGCGCCAAGGCCATATCACGGTTACGCTCCAGTGCGCGTAGGGCTTGCCAGTTTTGTTGCTGTTCGCGGGCGAGGGCGGCATCGCGCTCAAAGCGGCTGTTAATTTCGGTGCGCAAACGGTTTGCGATAGCCTCTGCATCGAGTGCTTGCACAACTGCGGCGGCGGTCTGGCTGGGCAATTCATTTTTTAAGTCATCGAGTTGCTCATGCAAATGGATAACTTCTTCGCGTAAAGTCAGTATGCGCTCTTTTAGGGCTTGGTAATCAGCCGGGGTTTCATACAAAAAATCCCCTTGCAACAAGGTGCGGCGGTGCTGTTGTTGCAATTCCCTTTTCTCAGCATCTTCTTCATCCGGTTCATCATCATAAGGAAAACCCTCGGCACACACGAACACATACACCCGAAAGCGTTTATCCCCGCGTTTGCGCTGCAAGTCGCGGGCAATGTCGTATTCCAGTTGTGTGTACGAGCGGCGCGGGTTGTGGAGCGGTTGCGGTTCGGCGCCATAGCGTAGGCCGACGATATGCACCAAAGCTTGGCAAGCGCTGATTTTGCCGTAGAGCATGTCATGGACGGTGCGGTAATCGGGCGGGAAGTTAGTTTGTTCCACCGGATGGCAGCCGATGGTGAGCAATGCGTCTTTGACGATACCGCGCACAGTGCGCAAATCGCCGCTAGTGGCGGATATGAAAACGTTGGGGCGTGTGGGCATGGTGGCCTCGGCGAGTGGCTTGGGTTGTGCGGAAGGTTGGCGAACCTTAGCGTAGCGGGGGTGTTTGGTCAATACCTACCTTTTGCGTCAGCCCACAGTCACCTGGAGTGCAATGGCTTTAGACATTGCCGTGCCGCCGCGTAAAACGCTTAAAGCCGTTTATCTCGTTCCCAATCTCTGCTTGGTAACGAGACAAATATTTGTCGAAAACCCAGAAGGGGTAACGCGCGGTGTGGCGTTTATAGAACTGGATGGTATCCGCTTGGCTGATGACAAGATTGTGTTGCAGGATGATGGGGTGGTGCATCAGGTTAGGGTGGTGTTGGGGGTGGGATGAAGGTGTGGATGGGCGCATGGGCGCATGGGCGTTAGTTTTACCCAGCGTTTATAGTTCCCCAGTCTTTATAGTTCCCACGCTCCGCGTGGGAATTCATCCCGCAACGCTCCAGCGTTGCGTTGCGCACAGGCAAGGCCACAAGCTAGAAGACGCTGGAGCGTCTGGGGCGGCATTCCCACGCAGAGCGTTGGAACGATGACGAAGGCAGGAGTGCAACGGCTTTAGACGTTGCCGTGTTGGTAGTGCTTTATAGCTCCCCCGTTTCGCGTAGGGGCAAGCCCTTGTGGTTGCCGTGTGTCCTTGGGGCAACCACAAGGGCTTGCTCCTACAAGGTCGGCATAAGACTGTCTTGAAGCACCCGCCAGTCCGCCGCCGCATAACCCGCTTCTGGGCCTAAGCTATCCAAACGGGTTTTGGTTTCGGCAGCGGTTAGTTTCATTTCTTCCAGTAAAACTTTACTTGTGCCAGTGCTGCCGCTTCCGCCTTGCAATCGCGGGTCGGGGCAAGACCTAGGGCGCGTATTGCTGCAAACTCAGTCCTAGCCGCATCCATATCGGCGCGGAAAGTCGGGTCGCCGTGCAAGCGTGCGACCGTACCCGCCCCCATGAAACGCCCCCACACCACATCACTATACCAATGATGGTTGACGATAGTGCGGCTCTCCCCAAAAGCACGTCCACGAGCCAGCAATTCGTTGGCCCGATCTGGCGCAATTTCGCTTAGGATGAGCGCTATCCCCCAGCCGATGGCAGTGTGGCCTGATGGATAAGAGTGGTTCTTTTCCAGAAAGGCCCGTGCTTCGGGGACACCTATCGGTTCGTGGTTCAGCTGAAATGGGCGCAGACGGTTGAAGTGTTCCTTCGCGGCACGGGTTGATGCCCCCAAATCACTGAAAGAGCGACGTAACACCGTATATAAATTGGGCGCATTGGCTTCGGTAATCTGGACGTTTAGCGCACAAGAAAACGTGTTGACCAAACTGGGTATTTTTAAATCATAATCGGCAACGGCAAGTTCAAAGCGCGGTGTGCCACGCAAAGCAAACGTACTACGCGCAACTTCCACGTCATGGGCAAATGCTGCCGAATCAGGCGGTGGTGGCGGGGGCAGCAGGGCAACACTGTCCAGAACTGCTTGCGTGTCGAGATAGCCCTGTAACGTACCTAAACCGCGTTCAGGGTGGGATGCGGGGATGGTGACAAGTTGGGTAGGTGCTGGATGGCTAACATCATTGGTGCTTGCACAGCCAGTGAATAGGCTGAGTACCAAGGAAAATATTAATACCCAGTGGATCGTGCGGGCTTTTGTTGGGGGTATTCTCATGGTAGGTTCCGACAGTAATAAAGAAATTTTAGTTTCTTAAAAATAACAATTGCACCTGCCAAATAGGCGGTGCGGTTCATGCAGGGTATAACTGACTGGGATGAAAAACATTTTCCTTAACGTCAGGGTCGAGATTCAATGCCACATTCAGCGTTTAGTGGCATTGCCAGTGAGATTATCCAAAGCTATCACCAAATCTTAGCATTGAAATGACTGGCACGAAAAGCATGTGCCCAAGCAACTTACCCTCGCTCATCCCACAACTTATCCATACGCTTTGTATGCGCTCTTTTAGGGCTTGGTAATCAGCCGGGGTTTCATACAAAAAATCCCCTTGCAATAAGGCGCGGCGGTGCTGTTGTTGCAATTCCCTTTTATCTGCTTCTTCAACATCCAAAGCCTCATCATAAGGAAAGCCTTCGGCACACACGAACACATACACCCGAAAGCGTTTATCCCCACGTTTGCGCTGCAAGTCGCGGGCAATGTCGTATTCCAGTTGCGTGTACGAGCGGCGCGGGGTGTGCGGCGGTTGCGGTTCGGCGCCATAGCGTAGGCCGACGATATGCACCAAGGCTTGGCAATCACTAATCTTGCCGTAGAGCATGTCATAGACGCTGCGGTAATCGGGCGGGAAATTGGTTTGTTCCACCGGATGGCAGCCGATGGTGAGCAATGCGTCTTTGACGATACCGCGCACGCTGCGCAAATCGCCGCTAGTGGCGGATATGAAAACGTTGGGGCGTGTGGGCATGGTGGCCTCGGCGGGTGGCTTGGGTTGTGCGGAAGGTTGGCGAACCATAGCGTAGCGGGGGTGTTTGGTCAATACCTACATTTTGTGCAGCCCACAGCCACCTGGAGTGCAATGGCTTTAGACATTGCCGTGCCGCCGCGTACAACGTTTAACGCCGTTTATCTCGTTCCCAATCTCTGCGTGGGAACGACGCACATAGGGGGATAGCCCCCTCTCCCTCAGGGAGAGGGTTGGGGAGAGGGGTTTTTATAGCTGTAGGGACACCGCAGCCACACGTTGCCGACACGGCAACGTCTAAAGCCGTTGCACTCCGTAACGCCAGTTTATTATAGTTCCTACGCTCCGCGTGGGAATTCATCCCGCAACGCTCAAGCGTTGCGTTGCGCACAGGCAAGGCCATAAGCTAGAAGACGCTGGAGCGTCTGGGGCGGCATTCCCACGCAGAGCGTGGGAACGATGATGCCTATCCTTCAAGCTCCGCTAGGTCTGGTTGATACGTCAAGCAGAGCTTGAAGGTAGGCATTCCCAAGCAGAGCTTGGGAACGAGGTGTCAGTCTAGTTCCAGAGCAATGCTTAGGAACAAGGCATCGCGTCTCTACAGTCTAGTTCCCACGTTCGGGGTTTTATAGTTCCCACGCTCCGCGTGGGAATTCATCCCGCAACGCTCCAGCGTTGCGTTGCAAATCCTTATTATCGTTTATACCCCATTTTCGTCGATTAATTGAGTATTGGGACTTGTATTTGCCCAGCAACACTATTGGTAGTTGATGACTATTTGGTGCTTCATGCGTATTCAAGAAATTAACAACCTGATTCAGGAAACAGTATTTGTGGGTTGCCAGGTCGCCAGCTTTGGTGTTTGGTCATGACGCTGGCAAACAGTTTTGATACTAAAAAATCGTCCAGCCATTGTTGTAATTTTGGATAAGGTGCTTGGGCAAACCATGCTGGATCGACTGCGGCATATTGCCGTATGAAAGGCAAGATTGCCGCATCTGCTAGCGCAAATTGGTTTCCACATAAGAATGCGTTCTGATTTAAGCGGGCTTCCAATTCGGCTAAAAATAATTCGCCTTGCTGCCGATAATAATCAGCCGGATATTCTGGGTATCGATCTGCATATTTATAGTGGTCAAGGTCGTATTTAAATTTTCCGTCGTTCCATTCGATCAATTCCCTGGCATCTTGCATTCCTGTTGCTAGCCATTGTCCGGGATCATTTTGCTGCAATGCCCACAGCATAATATCCAGGCTTTCATCAAGCACTTCACTGTTACCAAGCTGCAATACGGGTACTGTGCCTTTTGGGGATGCTTTAAGCATCTGTTCTGGCTTGTTGCGCAATTCAATTTCCCGCAATTCCACGCCAATTCCGGCTATGGTAATGGCGAGCCTTGCCCTTATCGCATAAGGGCAACGGCGGAAACTATAGAAAATAGGATAAGGTGATGTCATTGGTAATAATGATGACGGGTAATAAGCGTAACTATAGAGCCTTTGTCTTTGATAAAGACAACGGCTTGGATGTAAAAGAGGTAGTGCGTAGCGGGCTAGGCCTGTTTGATTTGGCTAATATCGGTTATAGCGACACGTAATATGGCTGGAGCATCAGTAACTTCCCTGACCTGACAATCAAGTTGGGCATAGAAGCGCGTGTCTTCGCCGCGCATCATCTCCAGACCAAATTTCTGTTTTTCAGCGGGATGTTCCATCATACGCAGGAATAGGCGGTACCAGCGATCTTTGTCCTGAGTTGCAATAAACTGCGAAAAACGACGCTTGATAAGTTTGCTGCGATCAATGCCCAGCAACCCAGACCCGGTCAGGTTGATCTCGACAATCAGGCCTTCCCTGCTGATTGTGGCATAACCAATCGGGGCAAATTCAAAGAGATCGATATAGCGGTCGCGGGCTTCTTCAAGGGCTATATTTGCCCTACGCAATTCCTCATTCTGCATACCCAGCTCGACCTTATGTACCAGCAGCTCATGCAGCAAAATCTCGGCAGGCCGGGCTTTCGCTTCTTCGGGGGCCACGCTGCCCACCATCGCTTCGGCTTGTGTTCTTAACAAGTTGGCCAATTTAACCCCATGCTTAATCTGGTTCATATCGTGTGTTCCTTGATCGGCTCAGCGCCAATCTCTTCAGTTGTCAGTAATATCAATGCCGGCTCGCTGGTTCTACCAACAATGCGACGGGCATTCAAGCATATTTTGTGGTGGCCTATGCCCAGAAAATCATGCTCGAACACATAGCCTTCAACGGCTCGGTCGCGGGGGAGTATGATCTCTAAAAGCTCGCGCAAAGCCGGAATATTCCACTGGCTATTGCCTAGGTCGTATATCTTGCGGCCAACCGTGTCGGCAACCGTCACTTGAAAATATTGGTAAAAGGCACGGTTGGCAGTAACAACCTGCAAGCGGTCATCAAGGACCAGCAGCGGTTTGCTGATGGTATCAATGGTATTTTCGGCCAGTTCACGAGCCAGTTGTACAGCGGTCTCTGCCTCAACACGTTTGCTGATGTCGGTAAACGTCAGCACCACGCCTTCGATTACATTATCGAGGGTACGGTAGGGCTGGATACGCACGAGATACCATGCGCCGTTACGGATATGGACTTCCTGTTCAAACGGCACCAGCGTATCCAGCACTATCTGGGCCTTAGTCAACAGTTCTTCGCCTTCAAGATTGGACTTGATGTCTCCCAACGGACGTCCTACGTCCGAGCTGACCAACCGGTAAAGCTTGGTGGCCTCGCGCGTAAACCGCCGGATAACCAGCCGTTCGTCAAGGAACACAGTGCCGATATTGATATTGTCGAGCAAGTTTTTCATATCATTCTGCATACCCGCCAATTGCTCAATTTTGGCCTGTAGCTCTGAATTGACGGCGGTGTTTGTCAACATAGTTGTCGCAAAAAGTTAAGCCACTTTCTTCAATTTTTCTTTAGTGATTTGATCAGGATTAAGTGCCACATCACCGACAGGTGTCCAATCACGAATGTCTCCAGACCATC
>JABFST010000014.1 GCA_013140465.1 Methylococcaceae bacterium | reverse complement strand
GGGTTTTCCATAAACCCGGTGCTGCGCGTATAGGCTAGGCTGGCTTCCAGCACCGCCTGTTTGTTTAAGATTTGGCTTAGCCCCAAAGACGTAGACCAATCTTGGCGCGTGCCGGTGCCTATAATGGCGCCGCCCAGATTGGGGTCGGGGTTTAAGGTGTAAGCATCATAAGTGTGGTCACGGGTGATGTAGCCGCTGGCATCATGGTCGTTACGCGCATAAGTGTTGCTGTGGGTGTAGCTTAAGCCCGCACTGAGCGTAGTGAGTTTTTGGTTAAAATCCCAACGCCCATTGGCGTTACCAAATCCCGACACATAATCGTCTTCTACCGACACGCCGCCGCCTAATTCCAGCACTTGCGCATCACCTTCATAACCGAGTTTGAAATCACCTTGCTGGCGGGTTTCGGGTGATGCCAGCGACAAGGTGTCAACGATTTGCCGATTGGTTTTATAGGTCTCATTGCCGTTGCCATCGCCTATGCGTTCCACGGGGTTAAGCTGCTGGTCAAACAACGCTTCGGTGTTGACCAAAATCGGCGTAGCCCCCGACACTAACGATTGCGTACCCGTATAGTGACCATTGCCGCCAAATGCCAGCGGCATACTGGCAATAGGAGTCGCACCGCCCCAAGTATCTTGTTCATAATTGATGCGTAACGTAGCCCTATCGCCCAGCTTGAGGCTGGTTGCGCCCAGCAAGCTTTCCACTTCGATGGGATTGAAATGGCTGTTCGCACCATACAATTGGCGGTGGCCTTCTTGATAATGCCCATAAGTGAAGCTGGTTTCTTGGTCGGCGGCTAGGGCGGGTGCTACCAGGCCGGGTAGGCACAGGGCGGCGGCAGTAAACGCTTGTAAAGCGGTGTGGGTGTCCTGTGCCGCTAGGGTGTGTTGGGTGCGCATGGGGCGTGATATGGGGTTACGCGTGGAGTTGGGTTATGGGCAAAACGCCCAAACCATCAGGATTAAAGGGTGATTAATTGCAGCCGCAACCGCCGCCTTTTGCCGAACCGCCGCCTATGGACGCTTCGCGGCTGCCGTAGTTGTGTTCGCGGTACAAAGCTTGTTCTGGATACGGCACTAAGGCCATCTGGGCTTTAGCCAGCGTGCCGCGCTCCCAAGGTTGGACAGGCACACAAGCGGCAAGCAAGCAGACAAAGGCGAGGACGGTCAGGTTAGCGATAGGCATGGCAAGTCTCGGTAGTGTAGTGGCTATTTGGCCTTAAGCAATTGCTCAACCGTCGTGCGCAATTCTTCTGCGGCCCCATCCCTAAAGCCTAGATGGATATGGTGTACGCGGCCTTTGCGGTCGATGATATAAGACGAGGGCATGGCTTGGACGGCAAAATCGGTCGCGCATTGCTTGCTGGTATCGACGGCAATAGTAAATTCAGCGGGTATTTTAGCCAAAAAGGCCGAGGCTTCGTCCTTGTTCTCATCCATATTCACGCCGACGATCTGCAAACCCTGATCTTGGTATTGCTGGTGCAAGGCATTCAAAAAGGGGAACGATTGCGCACAAGGCCCACACCACGATGCCCAAAAATCGACATACACTATTTTGCCGCGATATTGGCTTAAGCGGCTGTCCTTACCTGCCGCGAGTGACGACAGCACGCATTCTGGCGCCATATCGCCGACCGCAACGGCATGGGCGTGAGGCGACATGAGTAGCATCGCGCCCAGCGGCAACAGCGATGCAGCAATCTTAACCCTAAGCGTAGGGCTTATCGGCAATAACTTTAGCATAAGCGGATTATTGGTTTTGTTTTTGGGAAATCGTGGTGCCGGCATGGGCGTTGTTTTTAGTTATGCAATGATACTCTAGGTCATACTGCCTACCCGTTGCAGTGGTTTTGTTGACCGTGACATCGTAGATGCCATTGCCGCCAGCAACTGCAACCAAGGGGCTGTAGTTGTCATCACCACCTGTAGGATCTGTGGTGTTTACGGCAAACAGACCTTTTTGCACTTGGGCGCTAAGAAGAGCGGCTCCTGCGGTATCGTCCCTGATTTGCACTTCAAGACGGGCGGCATTGCCTGTGCCTGTATTGGCACATTTGACTTGGTAATAATCGGTTGCACCTACGGCTGCGCCTAAGGGTTGGTTAGTCACGCCGTGGGCATGGACTTGGCTAGCCAACAAGCCTGTGCTTAACAAAACCAAGGCGATTAGCGCGGGTTGGGGCTTATGGTTCATGGTGATTCCTAGATTGTGGGTACACTGGAGGGCGGTGCGGGATGGCCCCGGTTGTTGGCTTTTAGCCGCGCTGTCGGCACGCTATTAGCGAATGTGCTATTGTAATAAAAATCCCCCCGCCCCACTAACAATACGCAGTTTATTTGTGTAATCCGGCACTTGGCCTTCACCGTAAACCGCTAAAGCCCAAGGGCGGGGGTGTTAATCGCCAATCACTACGCTTACCCTAACCAGCCATGAGGACTTGCCATGCCCCCAGCCGATTCCCTTAATTATTTAGCACCCGAGATGTGCGCCTGGCGGCGGCATTTGCACCAATTTCCTGAAACCGCCTACGAAGAAACCCAAACCGCGCAGTTTATCGCCGACAAGTTGCGCAGTTTTGGCTTAGCGGTGCATCAGGGTTTGGCAAGCACCGGCGTAGTCGCCACCTTGAAGGCAGGAGACAGCGACCGCAAAATCGCCTTACGCGCCGATATGGACGCTTTGTTCATCCAAGAACAAAACGAGTTTGCGCATAAATCGTGTCATGACGGCAAAATGCACGCTTGTGGGCATGATGGGCATAGCGCGATGTTATTGGGCGCAGCGCAGCACTTGTCGGCACACCCCGATTTTAACGGCACGGTGTACTTTATTTTTCAGCCAGCCGAAGAAGGCCGCGCCGGGGCCAAGCAAATGCTGGACGATGGTTTGTTCGAGCTATTTCCTGCCGATGCAGTGTTCGGGCTACACAATTTCCCCGACATACCCGCAGGGCATTTTGCCGTTAAGCCAGGTGCGCTGATGGCATCGTTTGATGTTTTTGAGATTCACCTGACAGGCATTGCCAGCCATGCCGCAATGCCCCATTTGGGCAATGATGCGATTGTTGCGGCAGCGCAATTGATTAGCGCACTACAAACCATCGTCAGCCGGAGCGTTGATCCTATGCAAGCGGCGGTGGTCAGCATCACTCAAATCCATGCTGGCAACACTTGGAACGCCATCCCCGAAACCGTGTTATTGCGCGGCACGTTCCGCTGTTTTAAAGCCGAGGTGCAAGATTTGATGACGGCTAAAATCCAGCAGTTAGTGGACGGCATAGGCCACAGTTTTGGCGTGCATACCGACGTGGTGTTTAACCCCGAAAACGCGGGTTATCCAGTAACGTTTAATGAATCGGAAGCCACAGCGGTGGCCTTAACAGCGGCGTTAGCGGTGGCAGGAACCGCAGGTGTAGACTGCCAACCCACGCCCAGCATGGGTTCGGAAGATTTTGCCTTTATGCTGCAAGCCAAGCCCGGCTGTTATGTGTGGATAGGTAACGGCCCGTCGGCAAACAGCTGTTTGCTACACAACCCGCGTTATGATTTTAATGATGGGATATTGGCTATCGGGGCAGCGTATTGGGTTGAGCTGGTGAAGTTGCGGCTGGCTTAAAACGATACCGCCTTGTGCATAACCCTTAGAGATACAAGGATGGGTTGGAGCGATAGCGGAAACCCGGCAATTTTCTGTAAATGCTGGGCTTATCAACCCAGCCTACAGCTCAATGCCATTAAGCCGCCTAATGCGACCTACACGACTAAAGCCGCACCCACGAATTGGCGGAAACACCGCTTTTCACTTGTGTTAAATGCGGCTTATTACGGCCTACGCAGAGTGTTTATGCAAGCACTTAATTTCATGTTAAAGTTGTAAGACTTACAAACTTTTACCCAAACCTAAGCACTATGCCAAAAATGATTAATACAGGTGTCGAGCTGGATGAAAGCTTACATAGCCGCCTTAAAGCCCTAAGTGCTGTCAAAGAACGTAGCCCCCATTGGCTTATGAAAGCCGCCATTGAAGACTATGTGGCACGCGAAGAGGCTTACGAACAGGAAAAACGCGAAGACCAAGAACGCTGGCAACGCTATAAGCTATCAGGCCATGCGCTTACCAATGATGCTGTTAATAACTGGCTAGAGTCTTGGGGCAGCGACCACGAGCTGCCATGCCCGAAGTAGTCTGGTTGCCCGAAGCCTTGCAAGACGCCCAACGGCTACGCTTGTTTTTGCTAGATAAAAATGGGGCTGCCGCCGCCCGTGCGGGTAAGGTTTTACAGGACGGCGCAAAGCTGCTTGCTAGTTTTCCAGAAGCCGGAGTCCCCATGAATGACGGCACAAATCGCCGCGAGTTGTTTTTGCCTTTTGGAGCAAGCAGCTATGTGCTGCGTTACCTCATCGATGGGCAAATAGTGGTTATTGTTCGGGTTTGGCATGGCAGGGAAAATCGTCAGGAACATTAAGACCAATAACGCGTATAGTTAGGACTTATCCCAAATGGCATTTTACGCCAAAAAATATTCGCCTGTTGGTTTTGGATTGTTATCAATCCTTGGTGCGGCCTTGCATCTTTTTCTCATTTTCATGGCTGGGTGTTCTGGTGATCCAAAGGGCGGATCTTTTGGCGACCCAGTCCGCGCACTGCAATTGGAAAGTTTTGCCCTTTTTCCTTTGCTTCTCAGCGTGGCTTCAGGTGGGGTAGCATTCGGCTTGATGTCAAAATCAATCCATCGCGTTACAGAAGGGTTGGCATTTGCAACATTCACACTTTTTTGTCTATGGCTAACTGGTATGCAATTCGAAACATGGGGCGTTCAATCATGCTTCTAGACCTAATTACTGTAAGCCGTAATAATGCCGTTTAAACGCACTTTTTCCGGCACATCGCAGCCACGCATCGCCAGAATGCCCCATCATTTACTTCCTTGCATCAGCCCCACCTGCACAACGCGTGTAAAACCTAAGGCGTAATGGCAGCGGTTATTTTTTGGCTTCAAACAACATGTGCGCCATTTTTTTGGCCTTGGTTTTTAAATAGCCGAGATTGCCGTCATGGGCTTCTACTTCAACCGGAATACGCCCGACCACATCGATGCCCAGTTTTTTCAGGCCGTCGATTTTTTTGGGGTTGTTGGTCATGAGCCGGATAGATTGCACTTGCAGGCTTTCCAAAATTAAGGCGGCGACGCTGTATTCGCGTTCGTCAGCTAAATACCCTAGGTGCAAGTTGGCATCGACGGTGTCCATACCCTGGTCTTGCAAATTATAAGCTTGCAGTTTTTTTAACAAACCTATGCCCCGCCCTTCTTGGCGCAGGTAAATCAACACGCCGTAACCTTCGGCCTCTATTAGCTGCATAGCCAGCGCCAATTGTGCGCCGCAATCGCAACGCCTGGAACCCAAGACATCGCCGGTAAAACATTCGGAGTGGATGCGCACGGGGACGTTGCCGCGCTGGGCGACATCGCCCTTTACTAAGGCGACATGTTCCTTATCGTCTAAAGTGTTGCTGTAGTAATGCAGGATAAACTCGCCGTGTTCGGTCGGGAGCGGGGTTTGTACCAAATCTTCTATGTGTGCGTTCACGTTTTGTTACTGATCCAAATTGCGGCTAGCGGTGGTTACTGCTCCGTAGCATGTCAAGCCAAGCAACTGCTTGGCGGATAAGAGGGGTTAGGCATTGGCCCTGTGGGCTATAGGCGGCGTGGATGCCGAACCGCCGTTGGTTTTAGGCACTTAGCACCTGTCGGTGTATTTTACATGACAGATAAAGATTAGTGTTGATGAAGCTTTCGTTTGCACGGTAATATTTGCCACGCCCACTTTATTGTTATGGTTACTATGAAAGCAAACAGTCTGCTCATCAAACAACGCTATGACCGCATCGCGCCTTATTTTGAGGGGCTAGAGGCGGTCATGGAAGGCTTGTTTTTTAAGCACAAACGGCAACAGCTCTGGGCTAAGGTGGATGGCTACCATATCTTGGAAGTGGGGGTAGGCACGGGCAAAAACTTTGCCTATTACCCTGATAACGCCAGAATGACCGCCGTCGATTTTAGCCCCGCCATGCTCAAACAAGCCGAGCAAAAAAAGGCCCGCAAACAGGTTAATGTTGACCTTAACTTAATGGACATTGAGTCCTTATGTTTTGCCGACAACAGTTTTGACACGGTTATCGGCACTTTTGTATTTTGTTCCGTGCCGTTGCCTATGCGCGGCTTAAAAGAGCTGTACCGCGTGTGCAAGCCCGGCGGGCAAGTGTTGCTGCTGGAGCATGTGCTAAGTGCCAGGCCCGTGCTTGCCCGGCTGATGCACTGGCTTAACCCGCTGGTCGTCAAGTTAGTGGGGGCTAATATTAACCGTAAAACCGTCCGCAATGTAAAAGCGTGCGGGTTTGTTTGGGTGCGTATCAATGAAGGCAGCGGCGATATTTTTAAACTGATAGAAGCCCGAAAATAAGCCCAACCCGCCAAGCTTTGCAAACAGCAAGCTGATAACCCGTTATAATTGCCTGTTACGCGCAACTGCACAGGCACTAACCTTCCCTGTGTGTTGGCGTTTTCCTTTGCCAACGCCTGTAGCCTTTTTCCTATTTTGCCAAACAGCCTCTGTCCAACGCCCTACATAATGAATAATCTCTGGTTTTTTGCCTTCGCCGCTCTCTGCTCATGGTTATTGACGGGCGGGTTTCGCCGCTATGCGCTGGCTAAGCAAATTATGGACATTCCTAACGCCCGCAGTTCGCACAGCATCCCGACCCCGCGCGGTGGCGGTGTGGCAATAGTGCTGGTATTTTTGTCGGGGCTGTGGGTGCTTAAGTACACGGCAAGCTTATCCAACCCTATGCTTTATGGCTTGCTGGGGGCGGGCGGAAGCGTTGCCGTGCTGGGCTATCTGGACGACCGCAACCCAATTGCCGCGCGTTGGCGCTTGCTAGGGCATTTTTGCGCCGCCGCTTGGGGTTTGTGGTGTTTAGGCGGTATGCCACCCCTAGTGGTGTTAGGTGCAAGCCTGCCATCGGCAAGCTTAGGCCAACTGTTTGCCTTGGTGTATTTGGTGTGGCTGCTTAACCTCTACAACTTTATGG
>JABFST010000469.1 GCA_013140465.1 Methylococcaceae bacterium | reverse complement strand
ATGATGACGGCGTCTGCTATCGGTTTGTGGATAAAGGGTTTGTAGCCGACGATTTTATCGAAACCCGCCGCGACGGTAGCTTGTATCCGGTCTCTTGCCGAAACTTGCGCTGCCATTTTCTTAAACGCCATATCAATTGCAGCGACCAACTGACTGCCTGTAGCGATTACCGCACCGTTATCCAAAACTTGCCGCATAAAAAAGGCCAAGAATTGCGGCAATGGGTTGCGCGTTATAGTTTCTGCAATGGCAGTGTCGGGCATAGGCTTAAAGACATCGAAAAAATCGTCACAGGCATGTTTATGCGCTCCACCGATTTTGCCGATTTGCGCGAAATGCTGGTCAACTGCATAGAAGAAGACCGCGATGCGATTGTGCTGGAAGTGCAAATGGAAACGCTGGACAGTTGGCATAAAGAATACCGTGCCTACCAAGACACCGAAGCCGAACGCGAGAAAGAGGCGCAACTCCAGCACCATCACACCGAACTGCAACAAGTCGCGCATAGCCTGAGCGACCTTTTATACCGTTGGCAGTGTTTGCGCAGACAAAATGAACAAGAATTAGAACAAAAGCAAGCGCAAGGCAATACCACCCAACAGGATTTGCAGGAATTGTCCAAAGCTTGGGATGACCAAGAATCCAAGCTTAAATTGGCATTGGCCGAGATTAAGGCGGAACTGGAACTGGCGGAGCGGCAAAAAACCGCGCTAGAAACAGAACAAGCGGATTGGGATAAGCAGGATATTCCCGCCAAAACCAGACTGCTGGCGAGTCTTGCGGGCCTTAAAGACAATTTGCAGCGCAGCGAGAATGACCACCGACAGTTGCTGGACGCAGTGCAAGACATCGATGCCGAATTCAAACGCCTAAAAGCCGAAAAAGAACAAGGCTTTGCTAGCCGTCAGCACAGCTATGAATTGGCAATCAGAGACATACGCCAGCAGCTTAGCGACGACAAAGCCCAAGCCCAACAACGCTTAGAGCAACAAAAAGACACCCTGCGCGAAACCAGCCAGCACTTGCAAGACCAGCACCATGCCGAGCAATTGCAGTTGCAAAGCCAGCGGGGTGCGCTTAATAGCCAACTTGCCGACATCCAGCCCGATCCCGCTTTGCTGGAAAACCGCGACACCAAACAAGAGCAGCTGGCACAATTGCAACAACAAAAACAAGCCGCAGAAACCCAGTTGCACACCGTTGAGGCCGACATTCGGCACAAACAAACGGAGATAGACACGGTTTTACGCCAGCAACAGCAACACGCCGACACCCGGCAACAATGCCTAGCCCAAGCTGCGCAACTGCAACAACAACTCGATGCCAACCCCCAGACTTTGCTGGGCTTTTTACGCGAACAACAGCCCGCTTGGACGACCACAATCGCCAAAGTGATTAATCCTGACTTGTTGCTGCGCGAAGATTTAGAACCTGTTTTACACGCAGCCACCGAGCATTTTTATGGGGTCAGCGTCAATCTCGACGTGTTGGTCGCGGATCATGCCGCCGATGAAGAACACATCCGCGCCCTGTTGCTAGCAGTGAGGGATGCGCTGAATGCCTTGGCGGTCAAAGAAGCCCAGGCCGAAGCCAACTGCGCGACGCTGAAAAAACAAGCCGAAGAGCTGAATAAACGCCTCAAGGCCGAACAGCTCATTGTCGGGCAATTCAGAAAGCAAATAACGGGGCTTAACGAAGAGTTGGCCTCGCTTAAACTACAAATAGAGCGCAGCAAAAAACAGCGCAAAACGGAATTAGTACAGCAACAACAGGTATTAGACGAACGCATCCAGCTTAGCAACACGCAGTTGCAACAGCTAAAAGCCCAGTTGAATGCCGAACTGCGGCAACTCAGCCTAGCACACGCCGCGACCTTGCAACAGTTAGACCACACCGCCGCAGCGGCAAGTGCGCATCAACAAACCCAGATAGAGCAGCTTAAGCAGCAGCAACAATCTGAATTGGCGGCATTGGAACAACAACGGCTGCACAGTTTGCGCGAGCGAAAAATTGATACTGCGACGCTAACGGGGTTGGAAAATGCCATTAAACAATTAAGGGCCGACATCAGCTTGGCTGAACAGGCGGAACTGACGGTTAAAGACTATCAGCGTTGGCTAGAGCGCGACTGGTCGCGCTATGAAGGCTTGCTTAAACGAAGCCTAGCAGCCCATGCCCAATTGGCGCACGCGCACAACCAGTACGAAACCGAACAACAGCACTACCAACAACAACGCCATGTCTTAAAGCAAACGCTAGAACGTGTGCAAGCCCAATTGCATAAACTCGGCAAAGACTTAAACACGATTGACACTTTAGTGGAGGAATTGCGCGGTTTTGTCCAAACCAGCAGCAACCGTCCGCATTTTGACCATGCCCATACCTTAGCCTTCTTGCAAGCCGAACAGCGACAGCTAGTGGAACAGCACAAAACCTTGCGCAAACAAATGGCGGCGTTGTTGCGCCATTTAAAGCAAGTGTTGGCGCGGTTTCCTGACACTCATCCGGGCCGATATTACGCCCAAGCCGAAAACGAAGTCGGGGTTGACGGTAATGACTTGGCATGGCTACAGCCGATACAAGTGTGGTATGGCAGTCGCTGCGATGAAGCCAGAAGCTGGCTGATGAGCCAAGCCAAATTGTTTGGCAGCGGCATCCGCAATTACCAACAAGCGTTGGAGCGGTTTGACCGGGGCATCGTGGCCTTATCCAGTCGTTTGGCAAAACATATCGACGGCAATGTCCGCTTTGAAAAAATCGACAAAATCGAAGGCCGCTTAAGTTCAAAAGTGACTACCTTGGGCTATTGGGAGCAAATCGTCAGTTTTACCAAAAACTATGACGAGTGGGGCCGCGCACAAGATGGGCAATTGCCGAGTGCCGATTTTGCCGACATCGTGCGGTTGGTGTCTGAACAACTGCATGGCAAAGGCAAAGTGGAAATGAAGTTGGTCAATTTGCTGGAGCTGGAAATTATTGTCACCGAAAATAACCGCAGCAAACGCGCCACCCATGCCGAAGAGTTGCGGCAAATTTCTAGCCACGGCCTGTCTTACCTGATTTTGTGCGTGTTTTTTATCGCATTGGTGAATATGATCCGCAAAGGCCAGCCCGTCAATATCATCTGGCCTATGGATGAACTCAAAGAACTGCACCAAACCAATATTGAAGTGTTGGTCGAAATGCTGGGCAAAAACCAAATAACGCTGTTGTCGGCTTTCCCTGACCCCGATCCTGAAGTGTTAAAGCTGTTTAAAAACCGATACCAAGTGTTTGGCTTTCGGCAACTGATTGAAATGGATGTGGATGAAGGCTATGTGTCAACCTTGCCCGCGCTGACGGTGGACAGCCATGTTTGAACAAGTCGTAAAACGCCTGTTGCAAGGCGAATTTATTTGCGCCATCAGCGATACGGCGGGTTTTGCGTATTTGCAAGAGAGCGGACAAGCCGCCCAAGTGGATGCGTTTTTAACGCGCTTAGACTACCGTTTGTCCTGCACCCAAAACCAACTGGCGTTTTATGCTGCATACCGGACCTTGGACAGCAATGCCCGCAGCGACATCCGCAAAGTGTTTTCGCAGTTCCGCATCGAACTACAGCCGGTTGTGGAATGGCTGGACATGATGATGTCGTGCCTAAACCAAGATAGTGCTTTGTCGCCGGGCGATACCCTGAGTTTTTCCTTGCTCTTGCAAGCCATCGAACAAAACCAAGCCTTGGCGGACCGCTTACAACGTTTTGCCACGTTTAAAGACTTCAGCAGCAATGAAGATTCGGTGAAGGCGCGTTTGGAAAAATTGTTAGGCACGCTTGCAAAATGGGGTTATTTAACATTAGCCAACAAAGACACGCTGGTGTATCAAGTGACAGGCAAGTTGGATTATTTTTATCAGGCATTGCAATTTATTCAGGAACACGAACAAATACCCACCGAGCAAGGCGAGGGCGAACCGACACAGGAGAGCCTGTTGTGAACCCGGCTGGACAAGGCTTGGAGCGGTTGCTAAAAGCATTGGCTAACCATAGCGATTTAGTCGCCAGTGCTTATTTTAACGGTGTGGTGTATAAAGACAGCGACAACCAACGTGCGCTTAACCAACTGAAACAACTCAAAATCCTGGTCAACCACAATGACGATGGCTACCGTGTCAGCGGTCGCCTAAGCCAGTTTATAGACAACGCCTTAAGCAGTGATCGCGTGAGGCGATTAGATACCGATTTAGCCAGCTGGATAGACACCCTAGAGCAGCAAATGGGTTTGTATCGGGATGCGTGGGATGAGCAGCGGATTACCGATTGCGACACTTATGCGGCAGAAATTGAACGCCTCATTTTTGATTTGGCGGATCATCTCGAAGAAAATACCCGCTATTTGCTGATGCTGGTCAATAGCCGCTTTGCCAATGTGCGCACATTGGCAGAAAAACAAAAGCAAAACGCCTTTTATATTAGCCGCTTGGAAAAACTGGTCAATGCGATCAGTGCGCTACAGCCCGAATCCTTGCTGGAGATGGTCGAAGAGCATCCAGTCATTTACAGTTTGTTGGATAAGCATCTCGTCCGTTTATTGCCGATATACCAACAACGGCTGCAAGATATACTCGACAAGTTAAAAATCTTCTTGTTTGAGCTACGGCAAATAGAAGCCAGGGCGCAACTGGTACAAGGCTTTGCGTTTTTTCTGCAACAAAACCAAAACTATCAGCCCCAAGACTGGACTGAACAAGAACAGATTCCCGACCACTGGAACCAGATTAAACCGCTTGCGCTGTTTGCTTATGCCGACCCGCTGGATCATGGCATAGAAGACGGGCTGATCGACATCGCCCAAAAAATCCGCCTAGACAGCGAAACCTTGTTGGCAAAACCTAAGCAACGCCCGCTAAATGCGATCAACTTGCAGTCACCTGAAAAGCAGCGGGTGTTGTTGCCGCGTTATCGCCAACACTTGCGCCGCTATTTTGAACGGGTGCTGGAAAAACCTGGGCAGCCCTTATCCGCTATCGCCTTCCAACACGCGTTTGTCGATGACATCGAGCCGTCCAGTTGGTTGAGTTGTGTGCTAAACGAATGGTTACGGCGGCAACAAAGCCATAAACATTTGCAGATGGAATGGGTGCAACTCGACGCAGGGCAAGCGTATTCGGGCAATAAAAAAATCACCGATATTATATTAACCGCCACCCAGGCGACACCCGCTTGAACAAGCAACTCCTAAAAGTGGTTGAGCGGGCAGTACGTTCAGCGCAACAGCTGTTCCCGCTAAATCCAAGTTGGTTGCATCTGCACCAGCACTACAATATCGGGCGCACACTAGGCAATAAGCTAGAACTCACGCCTGACGACAAAGCCAATTTATCGGCGTTGGTTAAGGCCGAACATGGCATAGACCTGACGCTATGCTCGTTGGCAGAATTTGCGGGTATGCACCGCGAAGCCGTGTTGGCTCATGCCACTCATGAAAAGTTGGCAGGACTCGCCGTTAAAAAAGACCGTTTGGCAGTCAAGGCCACCACAGGCAACACTTTAAAAATAAATGGCGGCAGTTATCTGCTGCCAGACTACGGCACTTGGGATATAGGCTGGGCAGATTTGCACAGCACCGCCCATCGCTGTGTGTTGGTGGTGGAAAATTTCAGGTGTTTTGACCACCTGAATGCAATGCGCTTGGATTTACCTGAACCTTACGCCGACCCTTTGGTGCTGTTTCGGGGCGACAATTATTATCGGCAAGACAGCGTGCGCCAGTGTTTGGCGGCGTTAAACCTACCCGTGCTGGTGCTGGCAGATTTAGACCCGCAAGGCTTGGTGATTGTGCAATCGTTTGGCGCGGTGGCGTTGGTTGCACCTGCATTCGAGGTTTTGGCGGCGGCGTTTGGCGACCAAGCCATCGCCAATCCGCAGTTATATAGCCAACAACTGCCCGGATGCCAAACGGCTTTGGCGCATAGCCCTTATGCTGTGGTGCAACAGCTCTGGCGGCTTATGCAAACCCATCAGGCGGGTATTGTGCAGGAACATGGTCTGCAAAAAGACTGGATCTGGACAGTCCATGAGTTGGTACATTGATAAGCTTTAGGGCGGGCCTTTTCTGCTTCCTTTTATCTGTAATGGGCATACTTAAATGTCCAAAGGTTAATTAAATGAAAAATATTATTGTAATGTCGGGTGACATCGGTAGCGGCAAATCGTCGGTTGCCACTGCGCTACAACAGCTGACAGGGTTTGACATTATTGGCACGGGCGCAATACAGCGTGCGATAGCCACACGGCGCGGCCTGACGACATTGGAGCTGAACAAAATCTCGCAAACCGACCGTAGTGTGGATGATGAGATTGACTCTTATGTGGTGGAAACCGGCAAAACCCAAGACCGCTTGATCTTGGATTCTAGGTTGGCCTGGCATTTTATTCCAACGGCGTTTAAGGTGTATTTGTCGGTGGATGCTTATGTAGGCGCAGTGCGGGTGTTTAACGCCGCACGCGACGATGAGCATAACCCGTCGCTAGAGGCTACCTTAGAAAACAACCTTAAGCGCCAAGCCATAGAAGACCAGCGTTTCCAAAAATTGTATCAGGTCAATTTTAGGCATTACGGCAATTACGATCTTATCATCGACACTTCTTATACCTCGCCGATGGTCATCGCCGAAAAAATTAAGGCGTGTTTTGATGCGTGGTTACAGCACCAAACTTTTGCCCAATTGTGGATAGCGCCGAAAAAACTGTTGCCTACACGCCTGATAGACCCACAAGATGAAGTGCCAGCCGAACCACAAACCGTCTCAGTAGTCGTCCATCACGGCTTTGTTTATATCTGGCAAGGACACCGCCGCACTTATGCAGCCCATAAGGCCGGGATAGCATTATTGCCAGCCACCCTAGCCGCAGAATCCGGGGCTGTGGAACAGGCGCAAGCGGTGGGCAGGGAGTTGTTGTCTGCTTGGGAAGCGTTGTTGGGTTTTAAGTATGATAGTTATCCCAAAGGCTGATAGCCGCCATCTACATCATCAGGAGTGACCGTATGAAACCATTTTATAGCCCAGACCAACAGCACTTACAAGACAAACACGACACGCGTAAGCTCGCCGACCGTTTGGAGC
>JABFST010000311.1 GCA_013140465.1 Methylococcaceae bacterium | reverse complement strand
GCCCGTGGGCATCAGCACCAACGCGTCTTGCCCCGCTAGCAGCTGCTCGATGACCTGTTGCTGTTGGCCCCGGAACTGGTCGTAGCCAAACACAGTTTTTAGCACTTCTTGGGGCGTCTTATCCACCATGACTCCTATGATATATTTCACCAATCAGTTAAACCCTTTATAATGGGCGAATTATACAGGACAGCAGGGAACTCACGCCCACTCTATGACTCATTTTAATCACGCGCCCGCCACCCGCTTAGAACAGCTCGTGGCTAGCGGGCAACAACAACTGCTTGCAGGTGGCCTTAAAGGCATAGAAAAAGAAAGCCTACGGATAGGCGGCAATGGTTTTATTTCCCAAAAACCCCATCCTATCGCCTTAGGTTCGGCACTCACCCATAGCTGCATCACCACCGATTACTCCGAAGCCCTGATCGAGCTTATCACCCCCGCGTTTGCCGACATCCGCGAGACTTTGGCTTATTTGCAGTCCATCCACCAATTTGTCTACCAACAACTGGGCGATGAATCGCTGTTAGGGGCTAGTATGCCGTGTGGCATTAACGGTGATGACAGCATTCCGATTGCCGAGTACGGCACATCGAACATAGGCCGGATGAAACATATCTATCGGCATGGCTTGTGGCACCGCTACGGACGCACCATGCAAGCGATCGCGGGCATCCATTTCAACTATTCCGTCCCGGAAGCCCTGTGGCCTGTGCTACACCAGCAAGCCCACAGCCCGCTGAGTTTAGAAGCGTTCCGAGCCGATGCGTATTTTGGCCTGATTAGAAATTTTCAGCGTATCGGTTGGCTGATTTTATATTTGTTTGGCGCGTCGCCCGCGATATGCAAAAACTTTTTTAAAAGCCGCCCTAGCTTAATGGCGCAGTTTGAAGAATTTGATAGTGGCACTTTATATCATCCCTACGCCACCTCCTTGCGTATGAGTGATATAGGCTACAAAAGCAACAACCAAGCTGGCTTGAATATCGATTACAACTCTTTATCAGGTTATGTAGACAGCTTAGGCCGGGCCATCGCCACGCCTTTCCCCGAATACGAAGCCATAGGCGTGCTGGTGGACGGCGAATACCGCCAGTTGAACAGCAATATCCTGCAAATTGAAAACGAGTTTTATAGCACGATACGGCCTAAACAAATCATCAACTCCGGCGAAAAACCCACTTTGGCCCTTAAAAAACGCGGCGTGCGTTATGTGGAAATGCGCTCCTTAGACTTGGACTTGTTTCACCCTATCGGCATAGACGAAAACAAGGCGCGCTTTATTGAAGCCTTGTTGCTGACATGTTTGCTGACTGATAGCCCGGACATTTCCGCCGCCGACCATCAGCGCAATAACACCAACCAATTGGCGGTCGCCAATTTCGGCAGAAAACCGGGCTTGGAACTGCAACATGGCGAGCAAAAAGTGCTATTGCGCGATTGGGCGACGGCTATATTAACTTCCATGCAGCCCGTTTGCGCCATTTTGGATGCAACCGTTAGCGAACCTTTGTACAGCCTAGCCTTGGCGGAGCAACAAACATTGGTCGAAAACCCCGAGCTGACGGCATCGGCACGCATATTGGCAGACATGAGCGCCACAGGACAACCGTTTAGCCGTTATGCCTTAAACAAATCAGCCGAACATGCCCAGTTTTTTCGGCACAACCCCTTAGCTGCACCGCAAACCGAAGTCTTTAATGACATGGCTAGCGTATCGCTGCACAAACAACACGCCCTGGAACAGGAAGCGCAATTACCGTTTGCGGAATTTTTGGCAAACTATTTTGCGCAAACCTGACGGCCTTGTACGTCGGGTTAGGCGATAGCCGTAACCCGACTGATGATATTGCGTGAGTGGCGTTTAACCTCGGTTACGCTAACCCGGCCTTAAGTGTATCCCCAACATAAACCTGCACAACCCCAACCTTATGACAGCCACCGAAATTAGCCAATTACAAACCGAACTGGCGCAAAAAAGCCCGCGTGTTATCTTAAAAGCCGCGTTACAACGCTTTGACAATATCGCCATTTCCTTTAGCGGTGCAGAAGATGTGGTGCTGATAGACATGGCCTTGGCTTACCGCAAAGACATCCAAGTGTTCAGTTTAGACACCGGGCGTTTGCATCCCGAAACCTACCGTTTTATTGAAAAAGTCCGAAACCACTACCACATCGACATCGAACTGCTGACCCCCGACCGCGACACCTTGGACGAAATGGTCAAACGCAAAGGTTTGTTCAGCTTTTATGAAGACGGGCATCACGAGTGCTGCGGCATCCGCAAAGTAGAACCGTTACGGCGCAAACTGGCTCACGTTGATGCGTGGATAACCGGACAGCGCAAAGACCAAAGCTTGGACACCCGCCAAGAAGTACCCGAAGTGCAGTTGGATACCGCGTTTTCAACCGCAGACCATCCTTTAATAAAATTTAACCCCTTGTTAAATTGGAGTTCCGCCAAAGTGTGGGCTCATATTGAAGCCTACCAAGTCCCCTACAATGACTTGCACCAACGCGGCTTTATCAGTATCGGCTGCGAACCTTGCACGCGCACGGTATTGCCTAACCAGCACGAACGCGCCGGACGCTGGTGGTGGGAAGAAAGCACCAAAAAAGAATGTGGTTTACACGCGGACAATATAAAGCCGGAAGTAACTATTCAGAGCGACTTCTAATAAGTCAAATTTACCGTAGGCTGAGCGGAGTCGAAGCCGGTTTGTTCGCTTCGACTCCGCTCAGCGAACGGCTGTTGTGCCCCGGATGCTGAATAGTTACAGCCGGAATAAGCTAGCGACGGGTGTGGTAGGGCAGGGGATAAGGCGGAGATTAAGGAGGGAAGTAAGCGTTTACTGACAAACAACAAAGGCCACGCACGCCAATAGGCAGTGCGTGGCCTTTTGTGTTTAGGGTGTTAAGCCCTGACCGACAACGACTACTTTTAACGCATTGGTGCCGCCTTCGACACCGTTCAAATCGCCTTTGGTGATAATGTATTTATCGCCATCTTGCGCTTTGCTCCAGCGCCGCAATTCTTTAACGATATTGCGGTTGACTTCGGCGTGGTCCTGATGTTCTTCAAGTTTGAAATACAACGGAAATACGCCACGGTACAAGGTGACTTTACCTAAGGTTTTTTCTTGGCTGCTCATTGCAATAATCGGGATGCCTGAGCTGATGCGCGACATCCACAACGGAGTGGAGCCGGACTCGGTCAACGCCACGATACCTTTGATTTCAGTATGGTTAGCCATATACATCGCAGACATGGCAATGGCTTCGTCCACGCGTTCAAACTGAATGTTGATGCGGTGGTCAGACTCGCGCACGACCGGTTGTTTTTCAGCTTCGATACAAATGCGGTGCATCGCTTCAACGGCTTTAACAGGGTGTTTTCCTGAGGCAGTTTCAGCCGACAACATAATCGCATCAGTCCCGTCATAAACAGCATTCGCGACGTCAAACACTTCCGCACGCGTAGGGATGGGGTTTTCTATCATAGACTCCATCATTTGCGTGGCGGTAATAGCAACGCGGTTAAGTTCGCGGCTGCGCTTAATCAGTTGTTTTTGCACGGCGGGCAAGTTGGCATCACCAATTTCTACGCCTAAATCGCCTCTAGCCACCATAACGGCATCGGATGCTAAGATAATCTCATCCATCACATCAGGCACAATAGCTTCGGCGCGTTCAACCTTAGACACGATACCCGCATGGCAACCTTCCGCCGCCAATAAACGGCGCGCTTCGTGCAAATCTTCAGCACAACGGGGAAAGGAAATCGCCACATAATCGCATTGCATAATAGCGATCGTTTTGATGTCTTCCTTATCTTTATCAGTTAAGGCCGCTGCCGAAAGTCCGCCGCCCAACAAGTTGATGCCTTTGTTGTTGGACAAATCGCCGCCCACCACGACGGTGCAGTTAACGCGCATGTTTTCGACGTTGACCACGTCCAACACGATGCGCCCGTCGTCCAACAACAAACGGCTGCCGGGTCTGACTTCCAGTGCCAACGGTTCGTAAGTGATGCCGACTTGGGTGTTGTCACCCGCGAGTGGATCAAAGTTAATGTCTAAGGCAAAATCTTGGCCTTCGATTAAATTGACTTTGGTGTCCTTAAAACGGGCGATACGGATTTTAGGGCCTTGCAAGTCGGCAAGTATGCCGACCCGGCGTCCGGTTTTTTTGCTAAGTGCGCGGATGGCGTTGGCTCTGTCGATGTGATCTTGAGCAGAACCATGGGAAAAGTTCATTCGCACCACGTCTACGCCTGCCTTAAATAAGCCTTCCAAAACGCCGGGCTTATCAGTGGCAGGGCCTAGAGTGGCTAAAATTTTGGTTCTTCTTAACATTAGGTTTTAAGTCCGTTATTTAGCGTTTACAAAAGCTATCGTAGTATCCAACATGCGGTTTGAGAAACCCCATTCGTTATCATACCAAGACAGGACTTTTACCAAACGACCGCCTAAAACTTTTGTTAAAGGAGATTCGTAAATGGAAGAAGCAGGATTGTGGTTAAAATCGACAGACACTAACGGACGTTCATTGATGTCCAAAATGCCTTTCAACGGGCCATTAGAAGCCGCCGCCAAAATTTCGTCGATTTCTGCTTTGCTGGTGTCGCGTGAGGCTTGGAAAGTCAAATCGACAACCGATACGTTGATAGTTGGTACGCGCATTGCGAAACCGTCCAAACGACCTGCCAATTCTGGCAATACCAAACCTACCGCTGCCGCCGCACCTGTTTTGGTGGGTATCATCGATTGCGTGGCAGAACGCGCACGGCGTAAGTCGCTGTGGTAAACGTCGGTCAACACTTGGTCGTTGGTGTAAGAATGGATAGTGGTCATCAAGCCGCTTTCAATACCAATCGCATCATTTAAAGGCTTAACGATAGGAGCCAAGCAGTTAGTGGTGCAAGACGCGTTAGAGATAACAGTGTCTGACGCTTTTAAAGTGTCGTGGTTGACGCCGAACACGATAGTGCCGTCAACGTCATCACCACCTGGTGCAGAAATAATCACTTTTTTTGCGCCTGCGGTGATGTGAGCAGAAGCTTTGGCTTTGCTAGTAAAAAAGCCAGTACATTCATGTACCACTTCAATGCCTAATTCCGCCCAAGGCAATTTTGAAGGGTCGCGTTCAGAAAACACGCGGATACGGTCGCCGTTGATAACAATGTAGTCACCGTCTACAGTGACTTCAAAAGGAAACTTCCCATGCACTGAGTCATATTGAGTCAAGTGAGCATTGGTGTTGCTGTCACCTAAGTCATTGATTGCAACTATTTGAATTTCGTTGGTACGGCCTGATTCGTACAAGGCGCGAACGATATTGCGGCCAATACGGCCATAACCATTGATTGCAACTTTAATTGGCATCGGGTATCTCCAGAGTGATGATAAAAAATATGAACAAAAACATTCGAAAACTCTTCAATGATAGCAAAATTGGGGTAGGTTAGTCTATGAGTGAATAAACCATGCTGTTAAAGTAGACTTTTCCAAACCCTCGCTGTCCATAGAATAGCGGATGGGTAAGGCTTTAGGCCTAGTACTGTGGGTTTTAATGCCGACAATGCAAGGTCTATAGCCATTGCGCCCTAATTGCGGTTGCTTGACTAAATGGCAATTTTTTAGTAAGGAGGGGTTTTAAGTGTACATCCCCTAGAACGCGTTTACTGTGCTTTGGCTATGATCGCCAATTTTTCTTCTTCTATGCCCAGCAATAACTGGCCTTGCAGCAAGCCCACCAATTCTTTGCCCGCCATTGTGTAACGCCAGCCATGTAACAGCGGGCAGTCTTCGTCGTCGTTAAACATCAGTTCTTCCAAATCTTTACGCGTCGCCAATATGGTCGGGTTTAAGGCATTTTCTTCGGCGCGGATGCGTACTAAGGCGGTCAAGATGTCGAGTATGGCTTCTTGTTGCTGGCTTTTTTTTAGCGGACGATCTTTTTCATATAAAGGTAGTGGTGGGCGGTTTTTGGCGGCGGCAATCAGCTGGCAGAGTTCTTTGCCATAGCGGTGTACGGCACGTTCATTAATACCGCGCACATTTGCGAGATCTTCCACGGTATCGGGTTGCAGCTTTGCCAAGTCGAACAGCAGCTCATCGCGCAACAGCCAGCTTTTGGGGCGGTCTTCGGCTTGTGCAGTTTGCTCGCGCCATTGCGCCAAGGTTTGGATGATGGACAATTGCCGGCCTGTGAGTTTGTTTTTGCCTTTAATTTTATGCCAGGCTTTGTCAG
Organism: Methylococcaceae bacterium; assembly: GCA_013140465.1. GTDB lineage: Bacteria > Pseudomonadota > Gammaproteobacteria > Methylococcales > Methylomonadaceae > Methylobacter_C. Next base: position 859 of record JABFST010000311.1, on the reverse strand, counting down.
GGGCAACTGCGTACAAAGCAGGGTTGGACAATTCGGCAAAATCATGTGCCAGCCAATCCAAACGCCCCAAGTCGCTGAGTTTTTGCACCATAATTTGGTAAACCTGGCACAAATAGATCACGTCATCGGCAGCGTATTCAATTTGGTCTTTGCTGAGCGGGCGTTTGCTCCAGTCGGCACGGGTATGGGCTTTGTTCAGGTTGATGTTGAGCAAGCTGGACACTAACATCGCGTAACCGGGATTGTCTTGAAATCCTAATAAGGGCGCGGCAACTTGGGTGTCAAATACCGGGCCGGGTATGCTGCCCGTGCATTGGTAAAATATTTCCAGGTCTTGTCGGCAGGAGTGGAACACTTTGACTATGTCGGGATTGGCGATAGCCGCAAACAGCTCGTCCAATTGCGGCAGCGCAATCGGGTCTACGCACGCGACCCATTCCGGCGTGGCTATTTGTAAAAGACAAAATTTGGGGTAGTAGGTTTTCTCGCGCAAAAACTCGGTGTCTAGGGCTAGCCAAGGGGCTGATTGTATCTGTGCGCATAAGACGGACAGTTGTTCGGGGGTGTTTATATATTGGATAGGGGTCATGATTTAAGCGAACAGTCAGTTAGGTGTCTAGCGGTTTTCGGGTCTTGTCTTTGCTGGTTCGGCTTAAATCACAAGGATAAGATGTCCAATTCGGCTTCTGGGGCGGCGGCTGGTGTTGCGCTGTCTTGGCTGCGCATCAGGCCAATAAAATCAAACAATTGCCTGTCGGCCAATTGCGAGGGTGCAACATTTTGTAGGCTGGTGAAGATGGTTTCGAGACGGCCCGGAAATTGTTTGTCCCAGCTTTTTAGCATGGCTTTCATCGCCTGC
>JABFST010000118.1 GCA_013140465.1 Methylococcaceae bacterium | reverse complement strand
CCGCAGCACAAGCTATACCATTATTTGCTGAGGGGCGTGGAGGTCGTCCGCCCCAACCAAGTGTGGAGCACCGACATCACTTACATCCGGCTTCGGCCCGGGTTCGTGTACTTGGTGGCGGTCATCGACTGGTACAGCCGCAAAGTGCTGGCATGGCGGCTATCCAACACTATGGACACCCGGTTTTGTGTATGAGGCCATCAAAAACTATGGCACGCCGGACATCTTCAACACCGACCAGGGGTCGCAGTTCACCAGCGACGTCTTCACGGGGATGCTGGAGAGCAACGGCATCACCATTAGCATGGACGGGCGGGGGCGGGCGTCTGACAACATCTTTGTGGAGCGGCTATGGCGGACTGTCAAATATGAGGACGTGTATTTGAAGGGTTATGAAACCCTGCCCGGGTTGTTGTTGGGGCTGACGGGCTAGTTCTTGTTTTATAACGGGGAAAGGCGGCACCAGTCACTTGGCTATATGACACCGGACGAGGTGTACCGCACGGCAACGGGCGGGGGCGCGAGGGTTGTGGACAAATTCAGTGGCGCGGGGGAAGAAAATGCCCGGGCCATAGAATCGGGGCAGTGCCAATCCGCTGCGGTTTAATCAGGGCTCTATCTTAAACTAGGCAAAATACTGTCTGGACATTGGGGGTCACTTTAGTCAAAAAGCACGGGGTTTGAGAAGCCGCTTTTCCCATACGCTCACAGGCATACCTGTCGAGTTGAGGTAGATAATATACCCATAATTGTGACGAAACCTACTATACGAAGAAGCATTGACGGACTTGCCCCTTGACACCAAAAACAAGCTGATAACCCTTAACAAAACGCCCGAACCGCCATGCTAATCCAGTTACACAAAAAAGCAACGACGACCCCCGTCACCCGTGATCACATCCGCACCTGTGGCAAGCCGGTCAAGGCTTTGGCGCGGGAACTGAACCTAAACGCGGGCACTGTCCGCAATTGGCGTGGGCAGGAGGACAACAGGGACGCATCGCACCGTCCACACAACATGCGGACGACCCTGAGCCACCCGCAAGAGCTCTTGGTTGTCGAACTGCCCCGCCGCCTCCCGATCCGGCATTGCCCGCTTGCTGGTGCGCGAAGGGGTCTTCCGACTGGCCGACCTGGTGCCTGCCGAGGAAAGTGCCGCCAAGCCGAAAAAAACCTTCAAGGATTATGCCCCCAGTTACCTGCATATAGACCTCAAGGAACTGCCGCAAATGCCAGACGAAACGTGGAAATCGTATTTGTGCGTGGCTATCGACTGGGCCAGCCGCTGGGTTTATTTCGAGATTTTGCCTGACAAGACGGCGCAAGCCACCCAAGGCTTTGTCCAACGCTTAGCCAAGGCGTGCCCCTTTAAGGTTGAGAAAATCCTGACGGACAATGGCAAGAAATTCACCGACAGGTTTACCGCACAAGGCGAACGCGAACCCACAGGGCGGCATCCCTTTGACCGGGCTTGCCAAGCGTTGGGCGACGAACATCGGCTGATCCCGCCCCGCCATCCCCAGACCAACGGCATGGTCGAGCGCTTCAACGGGCGTATCGCCGAGATCCTGAGAAGCACGCGGTTCTGTTCTGCGGAGGAACTGTCCGTTACGCTTGGGCATTACCTCACGCTTTACAACCACCAAATTCCCCAGCGGGCCCTCGGCCATGTGAGCCCCATTGATGCTTTGAAATCATGGCGGGAAAAAGAACCCGGGAGATTCATTTCAGAGATATATAATCTTACGGGGCTTGACACATACCGATGTCAGCTATATCAAGTTCGAAGGCACATTTTATTATTTTTGCAGTGTATTGGATGGTTTTAGCAACTAATTGGAAAGATCCTAGATATTAAGTCCATTTATGCAGGTCTTGCAATGTTGACAGCAATGATTATTCAACCTCAAACATCGAGTTACCTACTCTAATTTTATCTCCGACCTTGATGACTATTGGCATATCCTTAACCATGTTACCATTAAGGAATGTACCATTTAATGAGTTTAAATCTGTCATGGTGACCATGCCGTTCTCAGCCTTAAAAATCAAGTGCTTACCCGAAACAAAACTGTCGCTGGATAAAACTAAGTCATTATCTGAATCGGCGCCAATTGTTAATAATTCCTTGTTGAGATTAAAGCGTTTACTTTTTAGATGGCCGTTGATACCGACTAAATATTGGACAGTTTTGCTTTGGTAAAAATGAGGGGAACTGTTATCGACTAGTTCGGTAAAGTAACCCAATGTACTGGAATTGGACGATTTGATTAATATTAGCAATCTGTAAATGTTTCAGGCTTTCTTCTGGACTGATAGAGAGAGATGAAGATGTTTTTTGGATTGCTGCGGCAGTAAAGATGATTTGTTTTAGCCTTCCCCAGTCTTCCAGTACCAAGTCGCGATTGGTTAAACTGGGGCGCTCGGACTCTGTCTCCTCAATAAATTCAATTTTTCCTTGCCACCGAGCATTATTAAAACTTTTCTGCTGCTTTTGCGCCTGCTTAATATTTTCTTGGAATTGCACAGTAATTTTATTATTTTCAATAGAGAAAACGGAGATTCTGAGGAGAAGATCTCCTATATCATTTCTGAAAAGAATTACTAGCATTACGCTAGCTAAGATCATCAATAAAATTAACCATCCACGCCATTCAGCTGGGGCTGATTGCACCAACTGAAAAAATGAAGTCAAAATTCCGGAATTCAATTCCATATATATTCGCTCATAATTTATTATTTTGCTTGGCTTGGAGTAACTTTGTTGCCACCAAACCGAAAATAAAATTTATTGTTACTATTCAGCATGACGAATAGTTTGGCTTAACGGAAAATCCACAACCTTATAGAAGAGGGTCATGCACGCTATATTACCTTCCCAATGCTAAAGGCCTTTTCGTAGGCGTGGCCTGCAACTTTATTTACAATAAAATTGGTTTTAGCTGAAAAGTTTCAAATTGATCGGCTGTCGTTAATTTTGGAAAAGCAAAGCGTCTCTTTTTATTTTTTCTTTAATTTCCTGTTTTAATGCTTCTAATTTTTTATTTTTTTCTTTAATGCTAAGATTTTTGTCTTTATTTAGGGCATTAACTTGGTTGGTAGAATCATGTAGTGTCTGTGCTAGTTTTTCTTTTTTTCTCCGTTCAGCTTCATTGCTCGTTGAAAGTTTATCATTTTCGGACTTTAATTGATTTAGCTTAGCTTGTAACTGATCCAAGGTCGTATGCTTTTGATCTAAATCCTGAATCAGTTTATTGGCTTGTGCAGAAAGTTGTTGATTTTGACTATCCAGTTTGCTTAGGTCAGCGATTTTGGTGTCTATGCGGGTCTGGATGGTTTCATTATCCCTTTTTTCATTCATTAAAGTACAAGCAGATAAAACGTTAAAAAATATAATCAACAGTATGCTTAATTTTTTATGCATGAAAATTATCCGGTAAGTTCAGTCGGTATTGACGTGTTAAAAAACTATCTTAAATACGTTGACTTAGAGAAGCCAAGGCCGTACTTTTTTGCTGCATTTGCTTATAGGTGGTATTTAATTGTGCAATTTGCGCATCCAGTTCGGCTGACTCACGGGTGTTTCCATTGCGCATTGCCACTAATCGATTGAGGGTGGCTTTGGCCGAAGATAAACCTTTTTCCGCATTAGCGTACTCTTTGTCGATTTCATGTTTTTTTGCAACTAATTTCTGCCTGGTGCCGACTTGACTACCCGCTTGTTGTTGCAATTCATCAACATCTTGATTATAGGCGGCAAGTTGGGACTGCAGGTGTTGGTTATTTTGCAGTAAGGCGGCATTCATATTACTTGCAACTTTAATTTGCGCATCAATATCATTCTCTTTACCGACTAAGGCTTGATGCTCTTTATCAATATTGTCAGCATAGGAATAGCCTGCGGCGCCGCCAAGCAATCCGCCTATGCCTGCACCGATGGCCGCGCCTTGGCCTCCGCCGAAGGCATAGCCAAGACCCGCACCAAGTGCCGCGCCAATACCGGCGCCGACCGCAGTACCTTCCAATTTGACTTGTTGACCTTGATTAGCACAAGCACTTAGGAAAATGGTGCATAACAAAAATGGTAAAAGTTTTTTCATGACGGCTCTCCAAGAATAATCAGAATACTTAATGACTTAAAAACCAAAGATAATGAGCATAATATGAGGAATAAGAAAAATATAAAACAAAAATTTTGAGCAAATTAGAGCGTGTTGATTGCCTGCTCCCTTGGTTATTCCCCCTGCAATGTGCTGCTTGACTTTGCTTAAGACCGGGCGTATTTTAGATACACGCAAAGCGAGTGGCAAGTTTTGTTTTTACTAACTTTAAAAATACGACTAAACCATGCAGTGCTTATGTGGTTTTGCCTGCAAAGCTAGTTAGGCTGCGAGTCCTTTACAAGCACTATTTATTCCTGCTGCCAGTTTTTCGAAGGCTCTTAGTTGCCCATTTGCTTATACATTTGTTAAGTTACAGCAGAAATTAGATATTTTATGGCAATTTGAGCCGAAATTATTCCAGACGGCAAATGATTAAGAGACGAAGAATGGATAATTTTGCTAATTCTTTAGAACATCTATTAGCCGAGTTGGAACGGATCGACCTGCTTATTCAAGTCCAGGTGGATAAGTTAAGAAAGTTACAAAATGAGGATGAACAATTTCGTGGCTTGTATATTTCTGAGCTGGAATTAGACAGTCTGCTAAAACAATCCATTGGTCGGCCGCGTTGGCACCTCGAAAACTATCTTGGTAAACCTGAAGCAGCCATCGCTCAAATAAAACAAGAACTCGATCGGCGTAAAAATCTCACCCGCTGCCAAGGTGTCGAATTACGGTTGGAGACTCTACAAAATACTTTTCAGCTCAATGACTATGAACTAGATGTCGTGCTAATTTGTCTGGCCATTGAGCTAGATATCCGTTACGAGCGTCTTTACGCTTATTTACAAGACGATGTGACCAAAAAGAAACCCAACGTGGATCTGGTGCTTAGTCTATTGCATTCGGGCGGTGCTGAAAAAATAAGTGGTATGCAAAGTTTTTATGCAGAAGCACCCCTGCTGAAGCATAATCTCATTACTTTTTCCAGTGATCCGGCTTATTCCGATCCACCTTTGCCGGCCAAATTCTTAAAATTAAACGCTCGTATCAGCCAGTTTTTGCTTGGCTCTGATGACTTGGATGACCGCATTCGTTCTGCGGCGGTGTTAATTAAGCCTGAGTCTAGCAAATTCCCGGATGAGTATCAATTGGACCTAAGCTTAATGGAGCGGTTCAGTATGCTGATCGCATCCGGCTGGGGGGGTGGCGGCGCGGTCATTCACTTAGCGGGGGCTTATACAGTTGGCAAACAAGGTATTGCCGAGACCCTTTGTCTTCAGGCTGGATTAAATTTGCTCAAAGTCGATATCGATAGTTTGCTTGCCAACAAAGACGCCGGGTTAGGAAATGTATTGCGTTTGATCATTCGAGAAGCCATGTTGCAACGTGCTGCAATTTACTGGCTGAATTTTGATAACTTGCTTGATCAACCAGTTAAAAGCCAATTATCTGTATTCATCCGTTGCTGGCAAGATTGCCCAACTATGCTGTTTTTGGCGGGCAACCTCGCTTGGCAACCGCCGTGCGAGATGAGGAACACTCCTTATCTGCGGATTGAGTTACCTAAGTCGACCTTTGCGGATAGAGCTAAGATGTGGGCTATGGCACTGTCTGGTGAACTTTCCGCTCATACCGAAGTGGATATTGCCACCTTTGCTGGAAAGTTTAAATTTACTGGTGGGCAAATACAAGATGCCGCAGTGACTGCAAAGAACTTGGCCGTTTGGGAAGATGCAAAAACCGGCAAGATCACCGCTAAGCATCTTTACGAAGCTTGCCGCTTGCATTCAAATCAAAAGTTATCCGCACTTGCGCGGAAAATATCGCCTAAATACCGCTGGGACGACATTGTGCTGCCGCTGGATAGAACGGCGCAACTCAGAGAAATCTGTAACCATATTAAATATCGGGATCGCGTCTATACCGATTGGGGTTTTGATAAAAAGTTGGCCATGGGTAAAGGTTTGTGTGTGCTGTTTGCCGGGCCGTCCGGAACCGGTAAAACCATGGCTGCCGACATCATTGCCGGAGAGCTGGGTTTAGATCTTTATAAAATCGACCTTTCTACTGTGGTGAGTAAATACATTGGTGAAACTGAAAAAAATCTGGCAAAGCTTTTTAGCGAAGCCGAGACCTCAAATGCCATCCTGTTTTTCGACGAAGCCGATGCTTTATTTGGTAAACGCTCCGAAGTTAAAGACTCGCATGACCGTTATGCGAACATTGAAACAGGCTATTTGCTGCAGCGCATGGAAGAGCATGAGGGGATGGTGATTCTGGCGACCAATTTTCGCAAGAATATGGACGAAGCTTTTGTCCGGCGTCTGCATATTACCGTGGAATTCCCTTTTCCCAATGAAGAGGACAGGCGTAGAATTTGGGAAGGTGTCTGGCCGACAGCAACGCCACGCGATCCTGCACTGGATTTAGGCTATTTGGCTGGACGCTTTCAGATCACTGGCGGCAATATCCGGAATATTGCTTTATCTGCTGCCTTTCTGGCCGCCGATGACAATGGCATTGTCAATATGCGGCATTTGCTTCTTGCTACGCAGCGGGAGTATCAAAAAATGGGTAAAGTCGTTTCGGAACTTGATTATGGCCTACAATCGAAAGGCTTGAATATAATCGGTGGTAATTAAAAATGGGTTTAGTCGTGAAATTGATTTGCATAAAAGGGGTCTTACAAGGCCGTGAGTTTCCCATCAATAATAAAGTGTTACATATTGGCGCTGATGCGGGTAATGATTTAATTATCCCGAATGACAATTATGTGTCACGCAATCACGCTGTTATTCAGACAAATGGCGACAAATTGCAGCTTATCGACCTAAAATCGAGAAACGGCACCTTAATCAATAATACCCCACTAGTTAACCCCATACGCGCCAACTTAAGCCCCCAACCCCCTGTTTACCCTTGAAAAACAAGGTGTGGCAACCCCATATTAGGAAGCTTTGACCTACCAGAGTGAAAGCCGCCATGAAGTTGCCACAGCCATTAGATA
>JABFST010000069.1 GCA_013140465.1 Methylococcaceae bacterium | reverse complement strand
GGATACAAAAGTTTAGCGGTGTGCCGGAAATAGCAGTTTTCACTCGCGTTCAAACTGCCTTATTCTGGCCTACAAGAATCACTACAACGGCAAATTATTTTCTGCCGTTTTTTTGGTGTCGTTCTTGTCGGGCTTGCTGGGTATGTCTTGTTCGTCATAGCCGACTAAGCCAGTGATTTTTTCCCATAGAGTCTTTTCCAGATCGCGCTTGGGTACGTCTACGGTGGTTTCGTTAGAGGCTTTAAGGGCAGGGGCGACGCCTGGCTTAAAATCACCTTGGACACCAACGATTTGGTCGTTCTCAAAAAATAAGGTGATTTGTTTTTGGATTTTGTCTTCGCCGTCGGGACGTGCCGAATACAAATAATTCCAGCGGTTTTTATGAAAGACATCATCGAGCATAGGCGATCCCATTACATACAACACTTGGCGTTTGCTCATGCCCGGACGAAGTTGGTCTATCATGGCTTGGTCGATAATATTGCCTTGCTGTATTTCTAGGGTGTAAACACCCGGCAGGTTGTTCAAAATGGTGGAGCAAGAGACGAGCGGCAGGGCCGTCAATAAACTTAAAGAAAAAAGCGACTTTCTCATTGGCGGTGACAGGAAGGCTAAAGGCACAAATCATACAGGATGTTAAATGATTCTCCTACCCATCACGTCAATCCTGTGCCGTCTAGTCGGCAGTTTGTGGGTGTGCTGGCTTGTGCGCTAAATCTGTCATGCCCTTAAGGGCTAAAAAGGCTACAATGGACGCTCAATTGTCGTATTGTTGGGTTGGATATTTATGTTAGAAACACATGATTTAAGGAATGCAGGGCTAAAAGTGACTTTACCTAGAGTCAAGATCCTGCAAATTTTGGAAAAACAGATCGATGAACGCCATCTGACCGCCGAAAAAGTGTATAAAATCCTGCTCAGCGAGGATGAAGAAATCGGCTTAGCGACGGTTTACCGTGTCTTAACGCAGTTTGAAGCCGCAGGTTTGGTCACGCGGCATCATTTTGAAGGCGGCAATTCGGTGTTTGAACTGTCTACAGGCGACCATCATGACCACATCTTGTGCATGAAATGCGGCAAAGTAGACGAATTTACCGACGAAATCATCGAATCACGGCAAAAAGAAATAGCCCAACAACTCGGTTACGAGCTGACCGATCATGGCCTGTATTTATACGGCTATTGCGCACAGTGCAGAAAATCTTAAACCCCCATCCCCCATTACATGTTTAAACCACTCATATTTTATATAGGCTTGCGTTATACGCGTGCCAAACGCCGTACCCAATTTATCTCTTTCATCACCTTAACCTCTGTGCTGGGCATCGCCTTGGGCGTAACCGCCCTGATTACCGTGTTGTCAGTCATGAACGGTTTTGAGGCCGAACTGCGCGAACGCATTTTAGGCATGACCTCGCACGCGACCGCCACCGGCAAATTCGGGCAGTTAGACAACTGGCAAACACTCGACACCCAACTGGCGGGTTATCCACATGTCCAAGGCACGGCCCCGTTTATTACCGGACAAGTGATGATTAACGCCGACCGCCGGGTCAGCGGCACAATGCTGAACGGCATCATCCCTGCTTACGAGCCGAAAGTGTCAGAAGTCGCCAATAAAATGCAAGCAGGTAAGCTTAGTGATTTGCTGCCTGGCCAATACGGCATCGTCTTGGGTGCGGAATTGGCAAAATATTTGGGCGTGTTGATGGGCGATAAAATCACCGTCATCAGTCCCCAGATCAATTCCACCCCGGCGGGCATTGTTCCTAGAATGCGCCGTTTTACCGTGGTCGGCATTTTTGAAGTGGGCATGTTTGAATACGACCGCAATATGGCCTTGATCCATATCGATGATGCGGCTAAGTTGTTCCGTATGGATGCTGCCGTGTCCGGTTTGCGCATTAAATTGGATGACTTGTTCAACGCCCCCAAAATCACCCATGAGATGGCGGCGGCACTGGCTGGCGATTATGTGGTCAGTGATTGGACTTTGGCGCACGAAAACTTTTTTAGGGCCATCCAAACCGAAAAGCGGGTGATGTTTATTATCTTGCTGCTGATAGTCGCGGTGGCGGCGTTCAATATTGTGTCCACGCTGGTGATGGTCGTGACCGACAAACGCGGCGACATTGCCATTCTAAAAACCCAAGGGCTGACCTCCGCGTCGGTAATGGGCATTTTTATGGTGTTAGGCTCTATTATCGGTGTGGTCGGCACCTTGTTAGGCACTTTAGGCGGCGTGTTATTGGCCTTAAATGTTGAAACCATCGTCCCTGCCATCGAAAGCCTGTTCCAAGTGCAATTTATGGCTGCTGACGTGTATTACATCAGCGAATTGCCGTCCAAGCTGGTCTGGTCGGATGTGTATGCAATAGCGGGGATGGCGTTTTTCTTGTCCTTGTTGGCAACAATCTACCCCGCTTGGCAAGCGTCACGAATCAACCCTGCGGAAGTGCTTAGATATGAATAAGGCAACTATTTTACAATGCAGCCAACTCAGCAAACGCTACGATCAAGGCGGCTTGCATGTGGAAGTGTTAAAAGGGGTTAATCTGAGTATTGCGGCGGGCGAACGGGTCGCCATTATGGGCGCTTCCGGCTCCGGCAAAAGCACCTTGCTGCATTTGCTGGGCGGTTTGGAAAAAGCCAGTGGCGGTGAAGTGATATTGGATGGTGTCAACATCAACCAAGTCAGTGGCGGCAAATTGGCAAAACTGCGCAATAAATCCCTAGGCTTTATTTACCAATCGCACCATTTGCTGGGCGAATTTACCGTGTTGGAAAATGTCGCCATGCCCTTATTGATTGCTGGCGAATCGGTCAAACAAGCCACAGTCCGCGCCAGTGCCCTTTTGCAGCGCGTGGGTTTGGGGCATCGGGTGGAACACAAGCCGGGTGAATTGTCGGGTGGCGAACGCCAACGCGCCGCCGTCGCCAGAGCCTTAATCAACAAACCGTGTTTAGTGCTGGCAGATGAACCCACAGGCAATTTGGACAGCAAAACCGCCGACCAAGTCTATCAGCTCATGCTGGAATTAAACCAAGAACTCAACGTGAGTTTTTTGGTGGTCACGCATGACCACGAGCTGGCGGCGCGTATGGGTAAGGTGTTGCATATGGAAGATGGTTTGATAGTGGCGTAACAGGCTTCGCAGACCTGCGAGGTTTTATAGAGTCTAAACTCCCTCTCCCTCAGGGAGAGGGTTGGGGAGAGGGGTCTTTATAAACCCCGCAAGTCTTGATTCTGCCACTCATGAGAAGTGACTAGGTAAGCACATGAAATTAAAACTACAAGACCTCGAAGTCGGCTATTTGTACCTGACCTCCGCCCAGCAATACCGCGCCGTATTGGCAATCAAAGGCGAATTTATGATTTATGCGCCTAGTCTGGAAGGCACTGCGCCACTCAAGCCAAGCACTCCCCAATTGCCTTTTGATAACCAACCGTTTAAAAAATGCCAAACCCTGACCTTTGCCAAAAAAGATTATCAAGCGTTTGAATTGAATGGCACAACCGCCCTTAAGCACGCCTTGACACCCGCACAGCTAGCCGAGGCGATTGCACAGTGTAATGCTAAAGCCGCTATTGCGGGCTTGTAGGCTTAGTCTGCGCCTAAACTATCACCCAAAGATAGCATTATCTGTTGGAGTGCAACGGCTTTAGACGTTGCCTTGTCGGCATTGTGGGAGCGGCTTTAGGCGCGAAATTGCGACCCCACGCTAAACACTACTCACTCAGCTTGAGTGTTATAGGGTAGGTGTCGAGTTTCAAAGGCAAAACCCCACTTTATTTCTATGAAGAGTAAAACCCTGTTAGCATTAATTTTAATAGTCTTTGTGGGGATTGCGTCGGTTAGCGATTTTTTCGGTAAGGTCTGGAGCCTTTGCATTGCGCGTGGCTTTATTATTCCTAAAGAGTCTTAACTACTGACGTTTAAGGCGACCGTACTCAATCAAGGTTCGGGTGAATGGTGGTTATACGGCGAAGATAGGCATTTTTTCTATTATTTTATCGGCACACCCCCAGTGCCTTACTTAAAGATGGCGAAAGATGACAGAGTGCAATGCCCGGGTTTTGACCCCCTGAATTATCTGACTTGGTGCCAAGAGTAGGGCAGCTGTTGTCCCGTTCCCGAAAGAAATCGTGGGCTGCTTAGCCAGACTGTAGAGTAGTATGGCTTTAGGAAAAATACAATTCATCTACCAATAATCAATGGTTTACAGAATTTTCTTAACTTCTCATGAGTTGTAGGCAATAGAGCGGTAGACCTGCGAGGTTTTATAAACCTCACAGGTCTTTATCCTGCCGCTAATGAGAAGTTACATTTTTTTCTGTTGATGCCAGTGATTCTTAGCAAAAACAGTTGGAGTGCAACGGCTTCAGACGTTGCCGTGTTAGCGATAAAACCGAGCAAACAAGGTTATAAAAAGCAAAACCGCCTATTTCTTACAATCAGCACCTGTTAAAGATTTACTGCTATCAAGCGGCTTAATGCCTGACAAAAGCAACTTAGAGGCAATTTCGGTAGTAAACGCAGCTAAATCGGCTTCGTTATCTACCCCTAGTTTCGATACTTCAAGCATTTTTTCCTCCATTTTTTCCTCCATTTTTTCCCCACATGGCTTGAAAGTCCATTCTTCAATTTTAATGCCTTTTTTCACGCCTTTAGCCGAATAACGCGCCATCGTGCTTACACTGCCACGTTGTGTAGCGTTCAGGCTGTTTGGAAAGCTAATGGTTTGTAAGCGATCAGCCCAACCACCCCCATAAAAATTGCCAAAATCAATTTAATCTGATTTACCGAAAGGCAGTAGTTCGTCGATGCGGCTGTTCGGCCAAGTGGGCAGTTTTTCCAATGTTTCCTTCAGCCATGCCGCCAGGTTTAGGCCATTAAGCTTAGCCGTCCCCAGTAAGGTCTGGATGGCGGCGGCACGTTGCCCCGCGCGTTCGGAACCGGTAAAAAGCCAATTTTTCTTTCCCAGCGCAATGGGGCGGATGCAGTTTTCCACGGGGTTGTTGTCAATCGGCAGATGTCCGGTTTCCGCATAACGGCGGGCCACCGCTTTAAGGTGTAATCCAGGGCTTTGGCGGAAGCGCCGCCGGGGGCGGTGCCGGTACGGGTTTGCACGAGCCAGTCATGGAAGGCGTGCAGTTGGGGCTGGCTTTTTTCTGCCCGCAGTTGTTGGCGCGCACCAATGTCCAGGGCTTTGCCTTCCGCTTCGATGGCATAGAGCACGCTGATGCGTTGTAACGCTTCCCACGCCATGGGGCTTTGGTTGGCTTGGTGCAGGTCATAGAATTTACGCCGCGCATGGGCAAAGCAGGCCAGTTCGGTGCAGGCGCCGCCGTTGCCGGTGTCCGTAAACAGGGCTTTGTAACCGGCATAGTCGTCAACCATCAGGTGGCCTTGCCATGCGCCCAAAAACTGGCGGGCATGTTCGCCGCCCCGGCCTTTCCGGTAGTCGAAGACGATCAGCCGCGGCCCGGCCTCCGCCAGGTCATTGCTGCGGTATGCCCAGAGATAGGCTTTCCGGGTTTTGCCGCTGCCGGGGTCGAGTTGCGCCACGGGCGTTTCGTCGGCATGTAAGGTATTGCCTTGTAGCAGATGCCAAGTCAGACGATCCACTAACGGTTGCAGCGCCACACCGACGCGTCCGACCCAATCGGCCAATGTTGACCGGGACAAGATGACGTTGTCGCGGGCGGCGATTTGTTCCAGCCGGTACAGCGGCAAGTGGTCTTGGTATTTGCTGACCACGACCCAAGCCAACAGGCCGACCGCGGCCATGCCGCCATCAATCACTGCCGGCGGGATGGGGGCTGCGGTGACGGTTTCGCACGCGCGGCAGGCATATTGGGGACGGATGTGGCGGTGGACGAAGAATTTGGCCGGTTCGACATCCAGTTGTTCGGTAATGTCTTCACCGATTTTGACCAGATCCTTACCGCAGCGGCCGCAAGAGCAGGATGCTGGCTCATGGCGGTGTTCGATACGGGGCAGATGGTCGGGTAAGGGTTGGCGACCGGCACGGGGGCGCTTGGGTTTCGCCACCGTGTTGGTGGGGCGGTCGTCTTGAAGCTGTTCGACTTCCGCTTCAATGGCGGACAGGTCGGTGTTCCAGGTTTCCTCGAACACGTCACGTTGCAGCGGGGATAGGGTTTCGCTTTTGACGCCAAAGCGGATGCGCCGGATATGCGCGAGCTCATGGGTCAGGGCTTCGATTTTGAGGTCTTTGGCCTGGATGGTTTTGGCATCGCGTTCAACCTGTGCCAACAGTGTCTGGACCATCGCCGCCACTTGGCTTTTGGCAACGGGGTCGAGGTCTAAATTGTCCAGTTCGGCGAGTAGTTTCATAGGTCATATTATACCTAAATAAACGCCTGTATGCCTTGCCAATAGTGGGTTTTACCCCATTTTTGGGTAGGCTTTTTGGGTACCGGAACCGGCGTGTTCAGGCTTGCCAATGTGCTTGGGGAACCGCCGACAAACGCTGCCAATCCACCCCTGCCACCAGCCAGTGCCATTGCGCCTCCGTGACCAGGAAAACCGTGTCGCCCGCCGCAGGCCAGACGAAACTGCCACGGTGCAAACGGCGCTGGCACAGCCAAACGCCGTTGCCGTCCCACAGCAACAGCTTCAGGCGGTTGCCCGCCCGGTTGCGGAACACAAACGCGGAACCCGCACACGGCGTATGCCCCAACGCCTGCTGGACGATGGCCGACAGCCCGTCAGCGCCCTTGCGCATGTCCACGGGCGCCACCGCCAACCAAATGTGCGGCGGGCTGGCGATCAGCCCAAGCATTGCCAAAGCTCCGCCAACCACGCCGCCGATGTGCCCGGCGGCAGTTCCAGCCAGTGGCCGCCCGCGTGCCGCAGCACCAAGGGGGTGGGTGCGGCCGTTTCGACTTCTACGGGGATGAACGCCGGAGACGGCGGCAATGTTGGTTGCCCCCGACGGTATTCACACAAACGTGCCGCAAAGGTTTTGGGGTTTAACTGCTGTTGCCGGCAATAATCCGCTTGCGCCAGACCGCTGGCCTGCCATGCGTCAATATGCCCAATCCACTTCTTTGATAATGCCATCGGTGTTCCTCATCCAAAAGGACAAGGA